>NZ_JBFPEZ010000047.1:0-154037 GCF_040838225.1 Xenorhabdus sp. SGI246 | reverse complement strand
TTAAGCGAGCGGTATTACCCTAACAGGTTGGTTTTTTTGGGGAGATTTGGTCGGCATGATAGGATTTGAACCTACGACCCCCGACACCCCATGACGGTGCGCTACCAGGCTGCGCTACATGCCGATGACTTTGCTTATAGTACCTTTTTTTATGCGCAAAGCAAGCCCCTTGTTTAGTGAGTGATTGATTTTTAAACAATTAATTTGCTAAAAATCGTTTTATTTCAGTTAGTATTTGTAACAACTGAGTCAGATTGGGTTTGGTATCTTGGATCTCATTGCCATTTAGGTCATACAGATGGTATTCGCCATTCTTGGAAAGGTAGATTGTATTTTGGTCTGTTGTCACAATTAATGAACCATTTTCACCAGTGATCAGCCAAGGAGTACTTCTTTGAGCTCTGAAAAGATCTTCTCCTTGCGAATAATCATCGGGGATATTACTGACATGCAATAAACGTTGCATTAATGTTGTCATAATATCTTGATGACTAGTCAGTTTGTTAATGGTTTGTGCTGGTGTGCCTGGCCAATGGATAATCAGTGGAACCTGCATTTGTTGACGATTAAACTTATCGCCTGTAAACCATTTTGGTGGAGAGTTTGTAATGGTGCTGCCATGTTTAGCAGTAATAACAATGATGGTATTGTTTAAGGCACCTTTATGTATCAAGGTTTCCAGAACATGATTGATTTCAACATCCAGTGTCTTCTTGTCAACTTTATCTGATAAAGGTGGAATACCATTCAAGTTTAAGAATGAAAACCATGGTGTTGTATTATTACGTAAATTTAGCCACTGTTGCCATTGTTCTAACGTTAAGCTGTCATTGGGTTTGTCAACGTTGGGGAGTGAATAGTCAGTTAAAATAGCTTGGCGGTAAAGTGGGGTTTTGAATCCATCTGATGAGTATAAACCAAACTGATACCCTTGATGAGTCAAGGCATCTATAAGTGCCGAAGATTTTCTGCTGTAAAGAATACCATCCAGATAGCCGGATGATATGCCGTAGAATAATCCAAATAACGCAGTATCATTCTGCATACCAGTGCTGAAGTGTTGGGTGAACTGGATATTATTTTTTGTGAAGCGTTCAAGGAATGGCATCTCATTAGCGGTAATATCATTATTATCCAAACCATCTACAACCAATAACAATAAATTATAACCGCGTCCGCTATCACGGTAAGATAACGTATTCAATGGATATTCAACTGTCAGAGCAGAAGGATTGCCTTGCTGGCTTATACGACGCTGATATTCTTGTTTGTCCAGCAGACCATGCTTTTCAAGAAACTTACGTGCTGTCATTGGGTATGAAAGTGGTAAGTTCGAACGTTGCATGGTAATAGGCCGATAGAAATTGGCATCTGCCCAGATATACATCATATGGGAAGCAATAAAAGCTGTGATAAATACAGCGGCTAATGGTTTGCCGAACTTTTGTCGGTTCAGGCTACGCAATTTCTGCCAACTCCACGTACCGTATAGCATCTGTACCAAAAAAATAACGGGTATGCAGATGAACATCAGTTGCCATTCTCTTGCCCGTTCACCTTGTTCTGGATTGGTTACCAGATCCCAAACCAGTGGTGTCAGGTGTAGGTGAAAACGCACATAGATGGAGGAATCAAGTATCAACAGTGTTAACCCTGCCGTTGCCACGGTGGCAGAAAGGAATCGTAGCAACCTCTGTGACATAACAATAAATGTCAGCGGGAATAACACCAATAAATAAATGGTGAAAACAATGAAGCTGAAATGACCGAGCCAACTGACCAGCGCATAGATGCGACCAAACAGTGAACCCGGCCAATCCGATGCAAATAAATAGCGACTGCCCAGCACAAGACTGAACATAATATTGAACAGAGCGAACCAGTGTCCCCAACTGATCATCTGAGAAACTTTTTCGCGGTAATGCTGGCGGCTAGTCACCATATTTTCTTACGTTAATGTCTTAATGGAAAAATTAATGCGCTTTATCTTCATTGATCGAAGATTGTAACGCGTGTGCAAACGAGTTTGCGATATGTCTGCGTTGGGCAGGAGCAATACTCGTGTTGATTAAATTTGTGACCATATTGCCTAAAACCATTAATGAAAGATCGGTAGGAATATGGTTTTTCTCGAAAACATTTACCAGTTCAGCTAGTAAATGTTCAACTTTTTCATCGCTGTAGCGAGAAGATTGTGGCATGACTCAAATATCCTGAATATATAAAGCTTCATATACTACCGTATAGAGGGGGTATTTTCTGCTTTTTTATGACAATTTAATTTCTTTATTGTGCAAATTATTGTCATGCTTTTAGCTGTTGCATCATTTTATTCTTTGAAATGAGTAACGTTAATAATTAAATTGTGAACGCTTTTCCATCATTGGGATTTTTGGTTGCAGCAGAGAGGTAACAGTGTTTGAATACGCCGCTAACTGCAAGGCCCAGAAGGTCAAAGCTGTAAAAGGAGTATAAATAATGAGTCTGGAAATTACCCAGATCGCGTTACATCGGTTGATTAAACGTGATGAACAAACACTGGAAGTGATTTTGCGGGATTCTCTGCTGGATACCAATGCGGTAGTGGAAGAGATGATGGCAGAATTACATCGCGTGTATAGCGCTAAAAGCAAAGCTTATGGTGTGTTCAATGATGACAGTGAACTTGCAGAGTCACTCCGTCATCAACGTAAGGGGAATGAAGATTTTTTAGGTTTTAGCCGAGCTGCAACCGTTCGTTTGAAAGATGAACTGACAAAATACCCATTTGCAGAAGGCGGTACGGTGTTGTTTTGTCAGTACCGATATTTGGCTGTAGAGTATTTGTTAATTGCGGTTCTTAACAGTTGTAGTAGTACTTCTGTCAATGAAGAGTTAGATGTAAATACAACGCAGTATCTTGATATTCCTCATGCTGATATTGTTGCCAGAATTGATTTAACTGAGTGGGAAACTAACCCTGGCTCCTGTCGCTATTTGACTTTCCTGAAAGGGCGGGTAGGGCGCAAGGTTTCTGACTTTTTCATGGATTTTCTGGCTGCCAGTGAAGGAATGAATGCTAAGGTACAGAATAAAGGGTTATTGCAGGCAGTAGATGATTATTGCGAATCTGCTCAGCTAGATAAAAATGAGCGACAAGCTTATCGCCAACAGGTTTATAGTTATTGTAATGAGCAACTACAGGCGGGCGAAGAGATTAAATTGCAGGAACTGTCTCAAGAATTACCACCATTAGGTGAGCATAACTTCCAGCAATTTTCACAGGATAAGGGATACGAGTTGGAAGAAAGTTTCCCGGCAGATCGCAGTACATTGCGTCAGTTGACTAAGTTTGCTGGCAGCGGTGGTGGATTGACAATTAATTTTGATGCTATGTTACTCGGAGAAAGGATTTTTTGGGATCCGGCAACAGATACATTAACGATTAAGGGTACTCCTCCAAATCTGCGTGATCAATTGCAACGCCGTGGCAGTGGTAATCACTAATCTATTTCGACTCTGAGTTTGAAACATTCATAATCATCGAAATGATAAAAATAAATAACGCCGCAAGTGCGGCGTTATTTACTCGGCGTCCCGATAAAAGCTCGATTGTGGCTAATTAAGCACGCAGGAAATCAATGTGCGTCAGTTTAGGTTTAAACGGATGACGCTGTACTGCCTGCACTTTAACTTTAGTTTCTTTACCATCAACGACCAGAGTCAGAACTTCGTAGAATTCTGGCTTGCTTTCGTGGTTGATAACTGCATCGTGATCCAGTTCTATAGAAACTGGTTCTTGGTTACCACCATAAATGATTGCTGGAAACTTGTTAGCTCTGCGCAGGCGGCGGCTCGCACCCTTACCCTGCTCTTTACGTACTTCTGCATTAATAGTTAACATTATTTTTTCTCGATAAAAGAAGAAAATAAATCCTGCTACAGGCGACCCAGCAGCAGGTTCGATACTTGGCTTAACATATGGATTATGTTAAGCGGGCGGCATTTTAACGAAAAACCTATATGACGGCAAATAGAAAGTACTTTGTCGTGAATAATTACACCGCTTAATACAGGTCATCGGCCCGTCGGAAGCGGCCTTGATAATCAAAAATTTTTTCCCGGATCTGCCAAAACGGCCCTTTTTTCCGTGCAACAATAAAATCAGGGTGTCGTAGTAAAGGAAGTTGATGAGCAATATCTCCAGCTGTTTTCCAATGTAAAGGAATACCCGGTGCTCGTTGATGATGGCGCATAAATTGCAATTCAAATACTTTTTTTTGGCCAGGTGTTGTCAAACGGAATAATTCAGATACATTTGCCCCATCTTCATCGTAATAAGTGATTTTGAGCCATTCGCCTTTATTGTCATTACCCGGAGTTAATTGCATTCCACCACAACGTAGTACAAGAGCATCTTTGAGTTTAAGGGCTGCTTTCAGCATATCATCAGGGTCGACCAGTACTTCTTGACAACGATGGCAACGTCGGGCTGCGATATCGTTTTCTGCTCCGCAATGCGGGCATGATTTAAAACGAAAGCGAAAATCACATTGGTGTCTTCTTCCTGTATCGTCTTCTTCCCATCCTTGGCAACGGCGTCCAAAGTGTTCAATGATGTCACCCTCTGCGGTGCATTTTCCCCAGAAAGTATTGGCAAACTGGCAGATTGGACAGAATACCTGTACAGGCTGATTTTGTGAACTGGGTCTGTGGCTACCGACTTCAGGAGTATAAAGGTCGTGAGGGTTGCCCGCGTAGTCTAAAATGAGGCACTCCTTCTTATCAGGAAACAGGCGTAATCCACGGCCAACAATCTGCTGATAGAGGCTCACGGACTCTGTTGGACGCAATATCGCAATGAGATCGACGTGAGGTGCATCAAACCCAGTTGTCAAAACAGCAACATTAACCATATAGCGTAGTTGCTGTTTTTTGAAGGCGCTGATCAGAAGATCCCGTTCAGTGCTCGGTGTATCGGCGCTGACTAATGCTGCCTGTCCTGTGGGAAGTAACAGGAAAATTTCTTTTGCATGTTCAACTGTGGCCGCAAAAATCATTACACCTTTCCGATCTGCTGCATATTCAATGACCTGTTTGATAATATGTGGCGTAATACGTTTCTGTCGTTTAATTTCTCGACTCAAATCAGCTTCATTGAAAATACCCTGCTGACTGATACGTACTTGACTGAAATCATATTGCATTATGGGCATATCTAACCTTTCTGGAGGAACCAGAAAGTGGTGTTTGATCATATAACGTAATGGAAGTTCATAAATACAGTCACGAAAAAAGCAATTTTCGTCACCACGTATCATGCCATGATAGTGATACTGATAAATCCAGCCAACACCTAAACGGTAAGGCGTCGCGGTTAAACCCAGTATCCTGATCTGGGGATTATTTTTTTGCAGTTGCTGGATAATTTGCTGATATTGACTGTTTTCATCACCACCAATGCGGTGGCATTCATCGATGATTAGCAGTGAGAAGTTGTGGTCAAAACGGTCTAAATTGCGGGCTACAGACTGAATGCTGCCAAAGACAACTTTTCCTTCACTCTGTTTTTGATGCAGCCCGGCAGAAAAGATATCTGCTTTCAGGTTATAAGAACAATATTTACTGTGGTTTTGTGCAACCAGTTCTTTAACATGTGCCAGTACTAAAACCCGGCCGTGAGCTAGTTTAGCCAGTTCAGCAATGACAAGGCTTTTGCCTGCACCAGTAGGTAAAACAATAACTGCTGGTTTTTTATGTTTGCGGAAATGACGAATGGTCGCATCTACCGCTTCTTGTTGATAAGGGCGTAAAGTAAAAGCCATTGTTATGTTATTGTCACAAAGAGCGAGTAAAAGGTTGTTGATGGAGAGGATAACATTTTTCCTTCAACCTGCCGACGAGAAAATATTATCAGGATCAGTGTGCTGTAACAGATAGTTTATGGTTATTATAGTTATTTGATCTACTATTATTTTGCAAATTATCTGCTAAATTTTGTATTCAAATTGGCTTTGAAATTGCCTGAAATATCAAAGGCATTTTCATATTTATTTTCTGTCAGATTATTTTTTGTTAGGTATAACTATTCATGCGATTGGATAAATTTTTATCACAACAATTGGGTATTAGCCGTAATGACGTCGGGCGAGAATTACGTGCTGAGCGAGTTACTGTTGATGATGAAATCATCAAAACAGGGGCATATAAGTTGAAACCTGAGCAGGTAGTTGCCTACGAAGGAACAATATTGGAGCAATTGGACGGTCCACGTTATTTTATGTTGAATAAGCCACAAGGGTATGTGTGTTCGACTGATGATCCATCAAATCCAACTATTTTGTATTTTATTGATGAGCCTGTTGCCCATAAACTGCATTCGGCAGGGCGATTAGATATTGATACTACGGGCTTAGTGTTATTGACAGATGATGGTCAGTGGTCACATCGTATTACTTCACCCAAGCATCATTGTGAAAAAACTTATCTTGTAACACTGGAACACCCAATATCAGAGGACACTGAGGAAAAGTTTCTTGTAGGTGTTCAACTGAATGGAGAAAAAACACTGACAAAACCGGCAAAATTAGAGATCATTGAACCTCAACTCGTTCGTCTGACCATCAGTGAAGGACGATATCACCAGGTAAAACGGATGTTTGCTGCCGTAGGGAATCATGTTATTGAGCTTCATCGTGAACGTATTGGCGAAATTGATTTGGACCCCGAATTAGGGCCAGGGGAATATCGAGCGTTGACGGAAAACGAAATTAAGAGCATACAAATGCCAGTAGCTTAATTTTTTATCTATTCATAGTTGTTTTGGGAAAAAAGCGTGCAACAACAACGATTATCCTATTTGGGATTAGTCCTTATTCTTGGGCTGCTCTCTATGTTAATGCCATTGGCAATTGATATGTATTTGCCAAGCATGCCAACAATAGCCATTGATTTTGGTGTCAGTGATGGCAAAGTTCAAATGACATTGAACAGTTACATGCTAGGGTTTGCCATTGGTCAAATAGTCTATGGGCCAATGTCTGATAGCTTGGGACGTAAGCCTGTTATTCTAGGTGGCGTGATTGTTTTTGCAATATCATCTGCTGCATGTGCTTTGGCACAAAATATAGGTACTTTTATTTCCATGCGGTTTTTGCATGGTTTTGCTGCTGCATCGGCCAGTGTTGTGATTAATGCTTTGATGCGTGATATGTTCACGAAAGATGAGTTTTCGCGCAGTATGTCGTTTGTGACACTGGTAATGATCATAGCTCCCCTATTAGCTCCCATGTTAGGTGGGATGGTGATGGTATGGTTCAACTGGCATGCTATTTTTTGGTCTATCACGATTGCTGCGCTAATAGCTGCATTTTTATTTGCTGTTTTTATCAGGGAAACACTACCTAAAGAGAAAAGGCTACGTTTCAATCCAAAGGTCACTTTAGGGCAGTTTGTTATGCTATTCAGGCAGCGACAAGTGCTGTGCTATATTTTGGCAAGTGGTTTTTCTTTTGCTGGAATGTTTTCTTTTCTTAATGCCGGGGCATTTGTTTATATCCAATTGAATGGGATTCCTGCACAGCATTTCGGTTATTACTTCGGATTGAACATTATCTTTATGTTCATTATGACAACCATCAATAGTCAGTTTGTTCGCAAATATGGCGCATTGAATATGCTGAATTTTGGCATATTTATTCAGTTTGTCATGGGGTTATGGCTGTTATTCAGCACTATGTTTGATTTGGGTTTTATATCTTTGGTGTTGGGTGTTGCTATTTATATCAGCAGCATTTCTTTGATTACTTCCAATGCGATGGCCGTTGTGTTGGATGATTACCCTCATATGGCTGGAACAGTAGCTTCGTTATCTGGAACCATACGTTTCAGTATTGCTGCCTTGGTTGGGGCAATTTTATCTTCTGCTCCTGAAAAAAGTGCCTGGCCAATGGTTGGTTCGATGGCCTTATGTGTAATATTAGCGATGATATTGATTGTTTATGCACGCAAGGCCAAGACATAAAATAATCAAAGAAGCCATCTGTACTTTCAAGTGGCTTCTTACTCTTTTTTTCATGTCTATATTGTTGTTGGCGCTTATAGCGATATTAAGTGTACCAATGTCCCAGTTTTCTTTTCTTAGGAAACAGAATCCTCAGGAAACATAATTTCCATCCATAAAAACCCAGAAGAATCCTCCTATAAATTAAAAACAGTTTGTTTATTGGATAAACAGGAAATATCGAACGATCAACAGGAAAATATCGATGATTGTTAATTTGATGATATCAGTTGAATCCTCTGTGTTGGTTTTTTGTTAACTTTAAAATGTTAAATATATGAACTCAGAGGGTGAATACTGTGTTGATAATTAACATTTTGTAAAACAAGGACATTGTAAGATCGCTATTGTGTAGCACAATTCATAAAAACATAAATTTGTAAATAAAATTTGAACATAAAGTTGCTGTTTTGCATAAAAATAAGTTGAATTTTTTACCAAAACAGTATAAATATATACAAAGTGCGAGTTTGATCTCATTTTTTTCCAAATTGAAGATGAAAAAAGTGTGATATTGTAATTTTTATTTTAACTTTTTATTTACTTTTTTGTTGGGTGGTTATTCGGTTTTGACGAGTCGATAGCCTACAGCTGGTGGTTAGATGTATTAATGTTGTTTCTGATAGGAATAATACGTGAATAATATCCAACTTTCGGTAGTACACAGACTGCCGCAAAGTTATCGGTGGTCATCTGGCTTTGTTGGTACAAGAGTTGAAATCTTGCCAGAGGAAGAGGCAGATATAGGGAATAGCCTGATGGGGCTGAAATTGTTAAGCCATGAAGGCGAACATGCATGGAGTATTTTGCATGATATAAACCAGTCTATTTCTGATATGCAGATAGTAAGTGCGGTAATTGAGTGGGAAGGTGAGCCATGTTTGTTTTTTGCTCGAGAGGATGAAAGTGCTGTGATATGTCGGCTTAAGACATTAGGTGCTGCAATTGCAGAAAATATTACCGCATTTTACCCACTTTAATAAATAATAACCGGATAAAAAACGCTTCTTAGTGGAAGCGTTTTTTATATCTGCAAGGGAAAAATAGGAAAAGAGAAGGCAGGGTTATGTCGAGGCGTTCATGCTGTCTGATAAAATACGTCTGGCACCGTAATAACGCTTGCTCCAGTAGGTATCATTTAATCTGGAAACAATGACTCCACTGCTGGTTGATGCATGTACAAATTGGTTATTACCGATATAAATGCCAACGTGGCGCCTGTAAGCTCCTGTTTTGAAGAGAACCAAATCACCTGCTTTTAACTTGGAACGGCTGACTGTTTGGCCTATCTTCTGTTGCTCCGAGGTAGAGCGCGGTAATTCCATACCAAATTGATCATGGAAGGTGCGTTGGACAAAAGCTGAACAGTCAATGCCACGTTTTGTACTTCCTCCAAGCCGATAGGCAACGCCTTTCCAATCCGCATATTGGTTAAGGAGCTTGGATTTAATATCCAGATTTTTAACTAAAGTTTCAAATTCATCCTGAGATGTTTGCAGTAGAAAATGCTTTTGACCATTTACTGCATGAGTTTCAGTTTTTTTACTACGTATTTGGGAATCTGGAGAACTACATGCGCTCAGTGCCACTGCCGCGATAATTGCGGGGATTAACCGCAATATATATCTCACTATTGGTTGAGATTTGACCATTATATTGATTTTCCCTTGCAGTCCTTAATGTGACTTATCGCCATCATTAAAATATTAAACGCCTTAAAGACTAGTAGAATATGGCGAATTGACAAACTTTCTGTCCCTAAAGTGTGTGAAGCCACACATTTTATTAATACCTTTACAAAATGATTATTTTAATAAAAGGACTCGCAGAAGAGTACAGAAATTATGAGAAAAAAGCGAGAGATAAAAAGAGTTATTTACAAAAAATTAGATTATAAACTAAGAGGTTAGAATGATCTTGGTGATTTTATTCTCATTCGAGAAAAGTTATGTGGTAATGGGGAGATAGATCATATCTCCCTATTAATATTGTTTTAATGAGTACGGCCGATATGAGGTAGTTTTTTATCTAGCCATGCAGCCATAATGTCACTGAGTGGGGTTAATAACACCCAGCTCATTCCAATTAATGTGAGTGATAACGAACCGACAGCAATATCTGTAAACCAATGAGCACCTGCCATAATACGGGGAAGGGCAAAAGTGATCATAATCAGTAAAGCAATGAAGAACGCTCCGCGAGAAATATAGCGAAGAATAAAGCAACTAAAAATGAGTAGCATCAAACCGTGATCCCCCGGAAAACTATCGCCGGAAGCATCCTTGGTATGCAAACTTGTCATTTCATTTACGCGGTTGACGTTTTCAAATGTTAATGTCGGGCTTGGACGGCTGACGGGGATCTGATGGCCGATCTGATTTATGATCACTGCTGTTATTAACATGACCAGACCAAGCATAAAAAGACGGCGTTTTCCTGCATAATCTTGTTTGCGAAATGCGCTGTAGTAAAGCAGCCCCATACATAAGAGTGATATAACATCAAATGCCCTCACATTTACGATAGCGACAAATAACGCAAATTTTGAATTTGGCAGCAATTTTTCATTAAAGTAATGAAAAATTGTAGAATCAATGTGAAACCAAAAGCCGTGATTCTCAGGTAAATACCATGAGAAAAACAAGGCGATACCAAGCAGATTGAGTATAAGTATAGCGAGTGGATGGCTACGGGTCATGGGTTACCTATCTTAACGCGAAAATGGATTTTGGTAGTCAAATTGGTTGATGGTGCACTATAGCAAAATTTACAGAAAAGGGTAATCGCCCAACGGTAGAGTATGTAATCAGTAGAAATATCTATAGCCATCATCCTT
Source organism: Xenorhabdus sp. SGI246 (assembly GCF_040838225.1). Taxonomy (NCBI): domain Bacteria; kingdom Pseudomonadati; phylum Pseudomonadota; class Gammaproteobacteria; order Enterobacterales; family Morganellaceae; genus Xenorhabdus; species Xenorhabdus sp. SGI246. The sequence continues at coordinate 143,160 of NZ_JBFPEZ010000047.1, read as the reverse complement.
CAAGTTGTAATTTTGTTGATCTTTATCGCCATTTTTATGGTTATTCTTTGTCCACATGACTATCTCTGTATATTCGGATTTTGTCAGGTGGTATCTTGAAGTTTATAGATACATTCATATTATTTATTAGTTAGTTATCATTAATGTTATTATCATATGAATAATTATGAGCTATCGAAAAAATAGCTAAATCACTAATACAGTACCGATAATATATATTTGGTGCAATTATTGAGCACTGACTACTATTAAATAACTAAAGATTGATTTTTTCATATCCTAATTTAATAGTATATTATGTCGAATTTTGGTCGTGATAAATAAAACATATAAAGAAATTGTTTCATTTTCCGTTATATCGTTATATAGATATCTGGGCGTTAAACCATTGTCTGGTTTTAAAATTGGCATGGGGTTAAAACCGAAAAAAGGTAATGATACCTGTTGTGGAGGTTAACTGCTTATGTTACGAAATATGATCATTTTCTTGTTTATATTTTTATCTTATCCTGCAATGATCCATTATCCTTCGGATTTTAAATCTGGCATCTTTCAATCTTATGGTGCTATTGCTGCTCCCCTTTGTCAGAGAACATTTTCTTGCATATCTAATTTAAAGACCATAATGATTAATTTTAAACTTTATTTGTGATTTAACTCAAATAATGGTTTTTTATAACAATACATTAAATTAATAAAATTAATATCTATTTTTTGGCTATAAATTCACCTTTGATATAAATCAATAAAAGGTATTAATGTCGTATTATTTTTACATGAAATATTTATTATGGAGATTGAAGGAATAAAAGGTAACTGAGTTTTGTTAATGGAAAAACGAAAGTGAGGTGACCATGCAAAATTATCTTAAACTATTAATTAGCTGTTTGTTGTTTTCATGGATTTCTTATGGATATGCACAACCTATAAGTGGGCAGATACAATTTTCAGGCGCTATTGTTGATCCAGGATGCCAAGTGGTGGTATCAGATACTCAGGCTAATATCTCCTGCTATCGATTAGGAAAAAATATCACTGTAAAGCAAATTGTTTCAATGTACAAAACCAAAAAAACAGGGGATGTCATACTTCCCGGAAATATAGGTGTTTCCAGAGTGAAGTGGACTGATAATAAAAAAAGTTTGGCGATCATTCATGTTGATTATTTTTAATTTAAATTGGTAATAAGTTGCTCTTTTATCGAATAATAAAAGAGCAACTTATCTATACGAGAATATAGAAACTACAGAATTAATCGCAACGTCCCATATAACGGCGTTCTGTAATATGAATACGGATTTTTTCTCCTGAACTGAGATATTCAGGAACTTGGATAGTCAGCCCTGTACTCATTTTGGCTGGTTTTGTGCGGGCACTTGCTGATGCGCCTTTAATTCCCGGTGCGGTTTCTTCAATAATCATATCGACAGTTTGTGGTAATTCCAGAGCGAGTAGCTGTCCATCCATTGTCATAACTTGCATTCCTGGCAGACCTTCATCTGGAATGAACAAAAGTTCTTCTTCAATTTGCTCTTTTTTAAAGTGATAAGGGGTGAAGTCCTCATCATCCATGAAGATATATTCGTCACCATCAATATATGAGAAACTGACACTGCGGCGGGTTAATGTAATTGTTTCGAGGATATCATCACCTTTGAAACGTTCTTCCACTTTCTGACCAGTGCGAATATCAGTAAAACGCATCTTATACAGTGTGCTGGCACCACGTGCGCTAGGTGATTGAATATCGATCTCTTTGACTAATAATAACTTTCCGTTGTGGCTGATTGCGGTTCCGCGTTTAATTTCATTGGCTTTAGCCATAAATACCTTCCGTAAAAACAGGGTAATAGTGGAATGAATGTTAAGGTGGCGACAAAACTACTCGCAGTCAGTGAATTAGGCAAGAGGTGAATGAAAGCCCCGGTTAAAATACCAGGGCAGAGGGAAACTAAAAGTCAGTGGTAGGCAGGTAACAGATCAAATAAAGAGAAGATATGAACTACTGCATTGATTAAACCAAACAGGATAATAAATGTTATCAGGAAGTTACCACCGGGGGTACGATAGGTGGCTTGTGGATAACGCTGACGGCTGGTCCGGGCCATAAGTGCTGGTACGATAACAGCCCAAATAGTTGCTGCCAATCCTGCAAAACCAATCGCATACAGGAAACCATTTGGAAAGAATAATGCCAGTACAGTAGGCGGAGTAAATGTTACTAAAGCCGTTTTTAAACGCCCTGTTTTGCTGTCATCGAATCCGAAAAAGTCAGCCAGATAATCAAATAAACCGAGAGATACACCTAAAAATGAGCTGGATAATGCCATATATGAAAAGGCATTCAATAGCTGGTTTATTGTTGCATTGTCGGATGTACTATCCATTTGGTTCAGTAAGTCACTAACGTTACCGCCATCAGCAATAATCTGTTTGAATGCTTCACGGGGAATATTTCCCTGAATGGCATACTGCCACAAAATGTAGATAGTCAGTGCAATCAAAGAGCCATAGAGCAAACTGCGTGTAACGGCTTTGACATCTTTATTATAGTATTTCACTAACCCCGGAACGTTGCCATGATAACCAAATGACGTCAGTAAATATGGCAGGGCCATGAAAGCATAAGGTAAGTAACTGGTTTCAGCATTTGCATGATCAAACAAAATAGCAGATTTAACTTCCGTAAACATACCTCCCACTGACATGATAAATGTGATTGTCATACCACCGATTAAAATAGTGCTTAAGCGATCGACTGCTTTGGTTGATAACCAAACAATAAAGGCAACAATAAATGAGAAAATAAGACCTGTCCCAGTTTGTGACAAGGGAATAATATCTCTTAAATTACGCAGAATAATTGAGCCACCGGCTGAAATATAGGCGTAAGTCAGAATATATAAAACAAAAGTAATAGATAACCCAGTCAGTGTATTCCAACCTTTCCCCAGTAAATCTTTTGTAATGGTGTGGAAACTGGCTCCACTGGGGTAATTCATATTGGCTTCCAAAATCATCAGACTGGAGAAGTAGATACAAACCCAGGTGTATACCAGCAAAATTATCGATCCTGTAAACCATACCCCAGAGGTGACAATGGGAATGGAGAACATACCAGCACCGACGGCAGTACCGGCAATGATCATGGCTCCGCCTAATATGGAAGGGCGTTTCAAATTTTGCGTTACCTCAATGGTCATATAGACTCCTGATGAATCAGTGTTACTTTTGTACTAGCGCGACGATACATCAATAAATGACATGCGTAAACAGTTATTTATGGGAATGTGCAAATAGCTGTTGTCTTATTCTGCATACATTGATAGAGAATCAATTTATCAAACAGATAAATAGAATTTTTTCTCTTGTCACAATTTAATGGCAGTACGACTGGTTTGGAAATGGGATTCAGGAAGATTATTGGGAGTTACAGCAAATTAATTGGTCACACTAATGTGATAATACCCACTCCTGCAACAACTGACATGCGTTATTCCTTTGTTTGTGAATTATCCACGTTGTGGAAGAGAAATTTCAAATTAGATGTGGTGGTTTTTTCGTCATTTGCCAAAAAATTTTCTGTCGGGCGTATTTTTACTCTTGGGATTGAGGTAATACAATGATCGAGCTAATAGTAATTTAGACTGAAACGATTCAATTTTGATGTTATAAATAGTAGAAGAATTTTAATATGATTTATGATTATTTATTCAGGAGAAATTGGGCAAAATGAGCCGTCGAGTTGCCGCAATAACTTTAAATCCAGCTTATGATTTAGTTGGCCTGTGTCCAGATATTGTTAAGGGAACCGTTAATCGCGTAAAGACAGCAGGGCTACATGCTGCGGGTAAAGGGAATAACGTTGCTAAGGTACTACGCGATTTAGGTATTGATGTCACAGTCAGTGGTTTTCTGGGAAAGGAAAATCAGGAAGGTTTTCAACATTTTTTCACCGAGAACCAAATGAACAACCGCTTCCACTTAGTTTCTGGCAGAACACGTATCAATGTGAAACTGACAGAAAAATATGGTGATGTAACGGATTTTAATTTTTCTGGTTTCCATGTAACAAAAGAGGAGTGGAATCAATTCATTGATGATTCTCTTTCATGGCTAGGGCAGTTTGATATGGTCGTGGTTAGTGGCAGCTTGCCGGAAGGTGTTTCTCCAGAGTCTTTTACGGACTGGATGAAACGATTACAGCAATGTTGCCCTTGTATTATCTTTGATAGCAGCCGGGAAGCATTTGTGGCTGGGCTTAAGGCAACTCCCTGGTTGGTAAAGCCCAATCGTTATGAATTAGAAACCTGGGCGGGTAAACCTCTGCCTGATTTAGATAGCATAATTGATGCGGCTCATGCATTGCGTCATAAAGGGATTGCACATGTTGTTATTTCATTAGGAGAGCAGGGAGCATTGTGGGTTAATGCTTCTGGTGCATGGCTGGCAAAACCACCCTATTGTGAAGTGATCAGTACAGTTGGTGCGGGAGATTCAATGGTTGGTGGGCTGGTTTATGGCTTATTGATGCGTGAATCCAGTGAACATACATTGCGTCTGGCAACCGCCGTCTCTGCATTGACGGTTAGCCAGCCGAATGTAGGGATCAGAAGCCGAACTGAATTGGCATCAATGATGTCAAGGATCCAGTTGACTTCTGTCAGGCAATCAGATTTGCTGTGATTTCAACCAGGCGATTTCTTGATCCCAAATATCTGGATTGATCGTTTCAAGTACCATCGGAATGCCATTGAAACGGTTATCCTTCATAATATAACTGAAAGGTGTTTTACCAATGTTTCCTTCACCAAGGCTGTGATGGCGGTCAACACGGCTGGAGAATTCGCTTTTGGCATCATTAAGGTGCATGGCTCGCAGATATTTGAATCCCACAATTTCATCGAATGCTTTAAATGTGGCATCGCAGTCTTTCTCGGTACGTAAATCATAGCCTGCTGCAAAAGCGTGGCAGGTATCAATGCAAACACCAACCCGGCTTTTATCTTCGATACCCTCAATAATGGCAGCTAACTGTTCGAATTTAAAACCAAGATTGGTTCCTTGCCCGGCAGTATTTTCAATCACAGCCGTTACACCTTGTGTTTTGTCTAACACAATATTGATAGATTCAGCAATGCGCGCAAGGCACTGATCAATATCAATTTTATTAAGATGACTACCGGGATGAAAGTTAAGTAAATCAATACCTAACAGTTCACAACGCTGCATTTCATCAAGAAATGCAGATCGGGATTTTTCCAGCCCTTCTGTTTCAGGGTGTCCCAGATTAATCAAATAACTATCATGAGGAAGAATTTGTCGGCTGCCGTAGCCGTAGTGCTCACAATTAGCTTTAAATTTATCAATCACTTCTGTTGATAAAGGGGGGGCATTCCATTGGCGTTGATTTTTCGTGAACAGTGCAAAAGCGGTTGCGTTTAATTCATGAGCTCGAATTACAGCTTGATCAACACCACCAGCAGCACTCACATGGGCTCCAACAAATTTCATATCTTTCTCCTGTTTTGTTTCATTAATTATGCATTGTTCTTGTTGTTAATGAAATTCTGTAAGGCATGAGCCCAACATGAGCCCAAAAAAATAGTAGAGCAGTACCTGAAATATAAAGCCGAACTTTTGGGCAAATAATGTTAGCCAAATAAATGGTGAATGCTTTTATTGATGATTAGTCCTCCAACCATCAACCAGATAAACAAAAGAGAGGCTAACAAAATAGGTTTGGTGCCAGCCTGACGAATTGCGCTGGTATGGGTTGTTAATCCTAAAGCAATCATAGCCATCGTTAGCATGATAGTATCAACCATAATAATATGACTGACAATGAATGCAGGTAATAACTGGAGAGAATTGAAACCTGCTGTAACAATAAAAAATACCGCAAACCATGGAATGGTAATTGACGCTTTTCCATGATCGTTGGCACAGTTTTTAGCTTTTGTACGACTAATATAACCAGAAAGCAGTAACAAAAAGGGGGCCAGCATCATGACGCGGATCATTTTGCTGATAACGGCCGTGTTTTCAGCATCATTTCCTTGTGTATGATCAACAGCAACGACTTGGGCAACTTCATGAATGGTAGAGCCGGAAAACATGCCAAATTCTGTTTGAGAAAAAGAGAACCACTGATGTTGGATATTAAGTTGATAAAACCAAGGATAAATAAAGATGGCAAGTGTGCCGAATATCACAACTGTAGAAATGGCAACGGTGACTTTGTCAGAAGAGGCTTTCACGACAGGTTCAGTAGCCATAACCGCAGCGGCACCACAAATACTGCTTCCTGCGCCAATCAGTATGACTGTCTGGTTATCCATTCTGAAAAAAACGTGCCCAAGCCATAACGCAATAAAAAAAGTGGAGGATAGCATAATGACATCGATCAAGATGCCTGTTACTCCAACATCGGTGATTTGCTGGAATGTCAATCGAAAGCCATAAAGAATAATACCTGCTCTCAACAGATAGTGTTTGGCGAAATGAACCCCTTCGCCACAAGTTGATTTTAATAAAGGAGATAGCGTATTTCCAACAATAATCCCTAGCAGAATTGCGATGGTCAAAATACTGAGTCCCAGATGGGTAAACCATGGGATATGACTCAGATAATTGGCAATTATTGTCAGTATTATTGTTAATACAAATCCGGGAATGAAATATAGTGCAGAGTAGCGGGTAGCTGTGCCAGTTGTATCAATTTTACTTTCAGACATTATTGCGACTCGTATTACTTATGTATTTTAGGAATAAGCATATGGCAAATAGTTTAATTATTAAAATTGATTATTTTTATATGTTTAACCAGTAAATTAAATTAATTGAAGGTGACTTTTGTTAAGTTGCGTAATAGTGTCTAAAATCAAGATTATCTTATCATTTTATTTTTTGCTTCCCGCGAGGCCATATGCGTATCACTCTGAGACAGCTGGAGATTTTTGCAGAAGTTCTGAAAAGTGGTTCAACGACACAGGCTTCTCAACAATTAGCGTTATCACAATCTGCGGTAAGTGCTTCATTAACAGATCTTGAAGGGCAGTTGGGTGTACAGCTTTTTGACAGAGTAGGAAAACGACTGGTGACTAATGAACATGGTCGTTTGCTCTACCCTAAGGCATTGGCACTGCTTGAACAGGCTGGTGAGGTGGAACAGCTTTTCAAATTGGACTTGGGAGCACTGCGACTGGCAGCCAGTAGTACTATCGGTAACTATATGTTGCCTGAAATGCTGGCGAAATACCGTCAGGATTATCCTGATACACCATTGGAACTGAATATCAGCAACACTGAAGAGGTTATAAAGTCGGTTGTGGAATTCCGGGTCGATTTGGGCTTGATTGAAGGATTGTGTCACAACCCTGAATTAATTAGTCAACCGTGGATGAAAGATGAGCTGATTATTTTTTCTTCACCAGGAAGCCCGCTGGCGAACGCTAATTTGACGGTGGAAGATCTGATTAAGGCCCCCTGGATATTAAGAGAGAAAGGCTCAGGAACAAGAGAAGTTCTCGACCATCTTTTGTTTTCGCAGATGCCACGCTTCAATATTGCAATGGAATTAGGCAATTCGGAAGCGATTAAACATGCCGTTCAGTATGGAATGGGAATTAGTTGTTTGTCGCGTCGGGTTATTCGGGAACAATTACAGAATGGCACATTGATTGAATTAATCATACCGGGGCTACAACTTTATCGTACGCTTTATCTGATTTATCACCGACAGAAACACATGTCTAACGCGTTACAAAAATTATTGAGCTACTGTCATTAGCATCAATTTAATGCCATATGGCATATAATCGTGTAGCTTATAATAGGCGGCTGATCATGAAGGTATCTTATAACCTTCAATCGCCGCTATTCTGGAGACAAAGATTTGTTACAATCCGGCACTAAAAATTATTCTCGATGATATAGGAATAGAATGTCTCAAGAACAAAGCATGCCACGGGATCAGGCTCCAAAAATCCTGCGCCGTGAATTAAAAGCACGACATATGGCGATGATTGCCATTGGTGGATCAATTGGCACAGGATTGTTTGTTGCTTCTGGAGCGACCATTTCGAAAGCTGGCCCAGGTGGGGCTCTGCTTTCATATGCACTGATCGGCTTGATGGTCTATTTTCTGATGACCAGCTTGGGTGAGTTGGCTGCTTACATGCCTGTATCAGGGTCGTTTTCCACCTATGGTTCTAAGTATGTTGATGAAGGCTTTGGGTTCGCATTAGGGTGGAACTATTGGTACAACTGGGCTGTTACGATAGCAGTTGACCTTGTTGCCGCTCAATTAGTGATGGGATATTGGTTTCCGGATGTGCCGGGCTGGATATGGAGTGCTTTATTCCTTAGCTTGATTTTCCTGTTGAACTTTATTTCAGTTAAAGGATTCGGGGAGGCGGAATATTGGTTCTCTCTAATCAAAGTCTCTACAGTTATTGTTTTCATTGCTGTCGGCATTCTGATGATTGTCGGTATCATGAAAGGTGCTGAGGGCGCTGGCTGGCATAACTGGACTATTGGTGATGCACCATTTGCTGGTGGGTTTGCGGCCATGATTGGGGTGGCAATGATTGTTGGTTTTTCATTCCAGGGGACTGAACTTATTGGTATCACAGCAGGGGAATCAAAAGATCCCGCGAAAAATATTCCCCGTGCTGTACGTAAGGTTTTCTGGCGTATCTTATTATTCTATGTGTTTGCCATTTTAATTATCAGCTTAATTATTCCTTATACAGATCCGAGTTTGTTACGTAATGGTGTGAAGGATATTAGTGTCAGCCCATTCACACTGGTATTTGAAAATGCGGGGCTGTTATCAGCAGCAGCCGTGATGAACGCAGTAATCTTAACCGCTGTATTATCTGCGGGGAACTCAGGAATGTATGCTTCAACCCGCATGTTGTTCACATTGGCACGAGAAGGTAAGGCGCCTAAGATTTTTGGTTATCTGTCGAAAGGTGGTGTTCCACGTAATGCGCTTTATGTTACAACCGTGGTAGCGGGATTATGTTTTCTCAGCTCAATGTTTGGCAACCAGACGGTATATTTGTGGTTGTTGAATACCTCAGGTATGACGGGTTTTATTGCATGGCTTGGTATTGCGATTAGTCACTATCGTTTCCGTAAGGGTTATATTGCTCAAGGGCGAGATCTCAATGAACTGCCATATCGCTCCGGTTTCTTCCCTATCGGGCCGATTTTTGCGTTTATCCTGTGTTTGTTGATCACATTGGGCCAGAACTATCAGGCATTCCTGCAAGATACTATAGACTGGTATGGTGTTACGGCAACTTATATCGGCATTCCATTATTTTTAATTATTTGGTTTGGTTATAAGCTGAAAAAGAAAACGCGTTTTGTCAAATACAGCGAGATGGAATTTCCATCATTAAAGAATACAAATTATGAATAAATTGTTAATAGAAAACCGATAGAATGAAGCTTTTTTATTAATATATTATTATTTGTATTTTACAAAAACTGCCTGTTCTGTGATGGAATCGGCAGTTTTTATTTTTTATAGAATAAAAGCGAAATTATAACAATTAAATTTCGGATATGTCGAATCAGTCGCATTGATAATTATTCTTATTTGCTTTATTGTTAACAGCAAAATTATTGCATAAAGAGGCTAACTAAAGTGAAGTTTGGATATCAAACAATCGTGAAAGGCGTGAGTATCAGTCTATTGGCAAGCTCTGCGATGATGACAAGTTTTGCATCTTGGGCTGAAACAGTCACGGATGTTGCTGGACGTACTGTAGAAGTGCCTGAAAAAGTCAATCGTATCTTGTTGGGTGAAGGTCGTTTATTCCATGCAATCGCCTTATTAGAAGGAGATAAACCTCTGGCCCGTATCGCGGGTTGGCAGGGGGATTTTCGTAAACTTGACCCACAAACTTACTCTATTTATAAAGCTAAATTCCCTGAAATTGACAATATTCCGCTGATAGGTAACACCAGTGCTGATAGTGTCAGTTCTGAAAAAGTGCTGACATTGAATCCTGATGTGGCTATCTTCGGCTTATCTGGTCATGGTCCAGGCAAAAACAGTGAATTGGTTAAACAATTAGAAAAAGCAGGTGTTCCTGTTGTTTTTGTCGATTTCCGCAACGACCCATTGAAAAATACGCTGCCAAGCATTCGTATGTTAGGCAAAATGCTGCACCGTGAAAAACAAGCGAGTGCTTACGCTGATTTTTATGAAAAGAATCAGAAACTGGTAACTGATATTACTGACCGTATACCTGCGGAGAAAAAACCTTCTGTATTTATTGAGCTGAGAGCAGGCTCTATCGAAGATTGCTGTGGTACGGCAGGCAATGGCAACATGGGGAATTTCATTGATCTGGCTGGTGGTAAAAATATTGCTAAAGAGGTTCTGCCAACGCCACTGGGTACAATGAACCTGGAAAAAGTGATTACTGTTGATCCTTATATTTACATCGCCAGTGGTGCGCAAGATCCAGGTGAGAAAAGCGAAGGTATCCAGATGGGTGCACAGACTTCAGCAGATATTGCCCGCGCAGGTTTGAAATCTATCACTGAACGCAGAGGTATCAATACCCTGACCGCAGTGAAAGAAGGTCGTACCCATGCTATCTGGCATCATTATTATAATTCGCCTTATAACGTTGTCGTTACCCAAGTTTTTGCTAAGTGGTTCTATCCTGAAAAGTTCGCTGATTTAGATCCACAGCAAACATTGAAAGAACTTCATTCTAAATTCTTAGCTATTGAGCCAGCAGGCACATATTGGGTCAGTGAAAAATAAGCAGTAACAGGTAATAAAAATGAGCGTCACTACCGAGCCTATGCCAATGGTGAAACAACAAGGTGAGTGTGATATCAAAGCACACTATCGTCATATTCTGCATCGACGTATTGCATGGATGTTGTTGATAGTTGTGATTATCGGCATCTCTTTAGTATTAGATTTGACAATGGGGCCGTCAGGGCTATCTTTGCCTGCTCTCTGGCAGACACTGATTTCGCCGGAGAGTATGGATGCAGGAACCCGGGTAATTGTCTGGGATATTCGATTACCTTATGCCTTAATGGCGGTAGTGGTTGGCTTGTCTCTGGGGCTGGCGGGCGCTGAAATGCAGACCGTTCTGAATAACCCGCTGGCCAGTCCATCTACATTGGGCGTTACCAATGCCGCTTCTTTTGGCGCGGCATTGGCAATCATATCGGGTATTGGTATTCCCGGTATACCTGATCAGTGGCTTATCTCTGTAAATGCTTTTATTTTTGCTCTGTTGGCTGCTTTGATGCTTGATGGAATTACACGTTGGACAAAAGTTGCCACTTCTGGTGTGGTGCTATTTGGTATTGCAATGGTATTTACCTTCGAGGCGCTGGTTGCCATGATGCAGTTTATTGCGACGGAAGATACCTTGCAGGGGCTGGTTTTCTGGACAATGGGCAGTCTTTCAAAGGCAACATGGGTCAAACTGGGTACTTTGCTGCTGGTATTCCTGATGCTTATGCCTGTTTCTATGATGAATACCTGGAAACTGACCGCTTTGCGTCTAGGGGAAGATCGGGCAATTAGTTTTGGTATTAATATCCGCCGTCTCCGTTTGGGCACTTTGTTACGTATTAGTATTCTGACTGCACTGGCAGTGGCGTTTGTTGGGCCGATTGCGTTTATCGGTCTGATTGCTCCCCATATTGCCAGACTGATGTTTGGTGAAGATCACCGCTTCTATTTGCCAGCGAGTGCCCTGATAGGTGCACTGGTACTGTCAATGGCGTCTATCGCGTCCAAGAATTTGATCCCAGGTGTCATCATACCCGTGGGAGTTGTGACATCTTTGGTTGGTGTTCCTTTCTTCTTGAGCATCGTGTTACGCCATAGGGGGAGTGTATGAATAAGGGATTGAAAATCAGTCGATTCACGGCGGGTTACCCAAAGCACCCTGTTATTGAAAATTTGGATGTAAGTCCACTACCACGTGGGAAAATTACGGTATTGCTCGGGCCTAATGGTAGCGGAAAATCAACGTTATTGCGCTCACTGGCGGGTTTAAATAAAGCCAATGGTGCTCTGCTGCTGGATGGGCAGGATTTAATGCAGATGAATTTTGCCCAACGTGCCCAGAACGTAGTTTATTTACCTCAATCATTGCCTGCGGGAGTTCATTTGCACGTGCTGGAATCTGTGATTGTTGCTCAGCGGGCATCAGGTAGTGTGAGCAGTGACCAGTGTGAGCAAGAAGTCATGGAATTGCTGTGTCAGCTTGGAATTGAGCATTTGGCTTTAAGTTATTTGGATCAATTATCCGGTGGACAAAAACAATTGGTTGGTTTGGCTCAATCCTTGATAAGAAAACCGACATTATTATTATTAGATGAACCATTAAGTGCACTGGATTTAAATTACCAGTATCACGTTATGGATTTAGTCGCACGTGAAACACGTCGGCGTAATATTATTACCGTTATTGTTGTGCATGATATTAATATTGCACTGCGTCATGGTGACCATATATTAATGTTGAAAAAAGGTGAATTAATTTCTGAAGGCTTACCTGAACAGGTAATAACACCGGACAGTCTGGCTCAAGTATATGGTATTAAGGGCAGGATAGAACATTGTTCTCAGGGAATACCTCAAGTATTAATTGATGGCCTCGTAATGGATTTGGCGGGTTAAAATAATAAAAATCATAAGTTGTTTTATTTAAATTGAAGAGTAAATAAAAAGATAACACTGGTAGGGATAAATTCTTATCCCTGCATATTGAGTTTATGTCGATTATCCAAATTAAATAGTTTTATTTTACAACTTGGAGAATCGGGAATGGTCGTTTTTGCAAAGAAGAAAATCGTCTTAGGCGTTATTGCTACTGTTTCATCCAGCATTGTTTTGGCTGCTAATGCAGCTAATAATGGCGAAGATAAAATTATTGTTACCACTGCTGCGGGTTTCCAGCAAAAAATTGAAGATGCACCAGCCTCCATTTCGGTGGTTAGTCGTAAGCAGTTGGAAACTAAAGCTTACCGTGACGTGACGGATGCATTGAAAGATGTTCCGGGAGTAGTCATTACGGGGGGCGGTAGTAGTAGTGATATTAGTATTCGTGGTATGTCATCACAATACACAATGATACTGATTGATGGCAAGCGTGTTGACACTCGCAGCACTCGTCCAAACAGTGATGGTTCAGGTATTGAGCAGGGATGGCTGCCCCCGTTGGCATCAATTGAACGTGTTGAAGTTGTACGTGGCCCAATGTCTTCCCTTTATGGCTCTGATGCAATGGGCGGTGTTATCAATATTATTACTCGTAAGGTTCATAAAGAGTGGAATGGCAGTCTACGTGCAGATACTACCCTGACTGAACGTACAAAATCAGGTAATAGTTACCAAACCAGCGCTTATGTTGCAGGACCGTTAATTGATGGTTTATTGGGATTAAAAGTGACTGGCCTGTTTTCTCACCGTAATGAAGACAAATTTATTGATGGTTATAGAAAACAAGAAATGCGTAATGGTGCGGCGACTTTTTCTTTGACACCAGATGAGCAAAATAGCTTTGATTTTGAAGTCGGGCGTTATGAGCAAGATCGTGATTCAACAATTGGTAAAACTCGTCCATGTACGAAAAGATCTTGTGAAGATAGCACCAGCCGTTATGCGCGCAATAATTACTCGATAACACATAATGGTGTTTATGACTTTGGCACAATGACATCTTATATTCAGCGGGATGAATCGAAGAACCCTGAACGTGAGATGAAATTCGCAGATACTATTTTTAATAATCAAACCACATTTACCTTAGATGATCATACAGTAAGCGTAGGAGGGCAATATCGTTATGAAGACCTGCGCGATAATGGCAATAAATCGGCGTCTAAAAACGGTACAAATATAAATAAGCTTACTCGCTGGAGTTGGGCGTTGTTTGCTGAAGATGAATGGCAAATCATCAATGACTTCGCTCTGACGGGAGGTATTCGTCTAGATAAAGATCAACTTTTTGGTGCCCATGTAACCCCTCGCTTATATGGCGTCTGGCGTGCTGATGAGCAATGGACAATTAAAGGTGGTATCACTACAGGATATCGCTCACCTAACTTGCGACATGTTGCACCTAATTGGTTGCAAGTGACGGGAGGAGGACGTAGCAATGGTGTGATCGAGAGTGATCCAAAACTGAAACCAGAAAAAAGCGTCAATGAAGAAATTAGCGTGATCTGGAACAACCAAGAAAACTTTAATGTAGGTGTCACAATCTTTAATACCAACTTTAAAGATAAAATCACTGAATTTAATATTTGTAGTAAAGAAAACAAATCACTTGTATCTTGTGAATCAATTGGCAAGGGTGATTATGATTTTGTTAATGGAAGAATGAACGTTGGCAAAGCGAACATTCGTGGTATAGAGACGACCATAAATTGGGATATCAGAGAAAATCTATCATTGGCAGCAAACTATACTTATTCCTATTCTAAGCAGAAAACGGGCAAGTTTAAGGGCCAACCATTGAATAAGATGCCAACACACATGGCTAATGCAACCTTAAACTGGCAGGCGTTGCCAGAAATGGAAACATGGGCTCGTATTAATTTCCGTGGAAAAACAAAGAACTTCCAGTACCGTTCATCAATGAGAAGTGGCACGCCTTCTTATTCTTTTGTTGATCTGGGTATGACTTATAGTCTAACGAAAAATTTGAGAGTACTAGGCGGTGTCTATAACGTTTTTGATAAACGTGTGACGGATGAAATTCACGATGCTACTCTTGACGGCCGCCGTTACAATATCGGTATTAATTATGACTTTTAATTAACATTTGGTTTTTAATTAATTTAAGTTATTATAATTAACGATTAAATGTAATATTAAATCTGCTCTTTATCGTCATTATGACTAAGAGCAGATTTTTTTGATGTTATGTTTGTCATAATTAAATAGCAAATAATTTACTTCTGTGCTAAAAGATTATTAATTGCCAATCAAAGGATATGATAGCATCACGTTTCTGAACTCCTTCAGTGAGAAGAGATTCCTGTGTACTCTTTTGTATTGTAAAAAATAATGAATTTTTAGTGTGATAGCCCTTGCTATTTCTGGACTTGAAGTGCAAAATGCGTCCACTAAAAATAACTGGTGCGTAATTATGCATCAGTTATTTTTTTTGCATTGAGTTATTTTTTACAACACCAAGAGACCGGACATTCCCCGGATCGATACTGACCATAAGCAGCTACTAATGAAAAGAGCTGCTGTATTGAGGAACGCAAATATGGAGCAATTATTCGCTTTTGCACTTGTGCCAATTGGCGCTCGTTGCTGCAATGACGATTATGGGGCACGGCCCTCTGTCAGTTCGCTATCTTCCAACTCTTCTTTCTTTTCTGTTTATAGACAGATGCGAAGTCTACCCAGTAACTATCGATTAAGTAGTTGTAGTAATACCCAGATCGAAGTTATGGGAGGTTTCGCTCATGTCGCATAATACTACAGCCACTCTCGGTACTGTTCAGGCAAGTGCCAGCAATCGTGTTCAACTGAAAAGAACACTGACTTTATTTCAAGTGGTCATGATGGGGCTTGCCTATATACAGCCAATGACTATCTTTGATACCTTTGGTATCGTTTCCAAATTGACGGATGGGCATGTTGCGACATCTTATGCTATCGCGCTGGTTGCAATTTTATTTACAGCTTTGAGTTACGGGAAATTGGTAAAAAGATTCCCGTCAGCAGGTTCTGCCTACACTTACGTACAAAAATCAATGAATCCCCATCTTGGGTTTATGGTAGGTTGGTCATCTTTGCTGGATTATCTGCTGATGCCGATGATCAATATCTTGCTGGCAAAAATTTATCTTCAGGCCATTTTCCCTGGTATTGATCCGTGGGTTTTCGTGGTTGGTCTGGCGGTGTTAATGACCGTTTTCAACCTGAGTGGTATTAATGTTGTTGCTAATCTCAACGGCCTGATTGTCGTTGTTCAGGTTGCCGTTATAGTTGCGTTTGTCGGTTTATTAATACACGGCATACATAGCGGTGAAGGTGCAGGAACACTATTTAGTGCCCGGCCATTTACATCAGAAGAAGCGAAATTAATTCCAATGATCACCGGGGCAACGATACTTTGTTTCTCATTTCTTGGTTTTGATGGCATCACTTCTCTGTCTGAAGAAACACCCAATGCAGGTAAAGTGATCCCGAAAGCGATCTTCCTCACTGCATTGATCGGTGGTGTTATCTTTATTGCTGTCTCTTATTTCTTACAGCTCTATTTCCCAGATGTTTCTCGGTTTAAAAACCCGAATGAATCTCAGCCAGAAATTATGCTGTATGTTGCTGGTGCACTGTTCCAGGCCATTATCTTGGTGTTTTCTTGTGTCACTGTAATGGCTTCTGGTATGGCGGCACATGCGGGTGTGGCTCGTTTGCTTTATGTTATGGGGCGCGATGGTGTATTGCCAGAGAAAATATTTGCCTATATTCATCCGAAATGGCGCACGCCTTCAATCAACGTTATCTTGGTTGGGATAGTTGCCTTATCAAGTGGATTTTTAAATCTGGTGACGGCGACGGCATTGATCAACTTCGGGGCATTGGTTGCGTTTACGTTCGTAAACTTAGCAGTAATTTCGCAATATTACGTTCGTGAACGTCGTAATAATACTCTGAAAGACACTATCAATTTCCTTTTGTTGCCATTATTTGGTGCATCAACAGTAGGGGTATTGTGGACAAATCTGGAAGCAAGCTCTATGGAGTTGGGTCTGATTTGGGCAGGTATCGGTCTGCTTTATATGTTCTTTCTGACTCGCAGCTTCCGGCAGCCCATGCCACAATTCAGTGAATCTGTATAAAATTCATTGCCATATTGTTTTTAAGAAACAGCACCTTTGAGTGCTGTTTTTTTTGTCAATAACAAATTAATTTTAATTAAAAAATAACCAATATACGTCATATAATATGAGTAAACTTTGTCCTTAATAATTTCATTAAAAGTATTTCCGTTTGATTCTATATTAAGGTAAGAAAATCATATGAATGATGTTAAGACTCCTCAAAATCAGCAACTCATTGCAATTCTTACTCATATTGTGGGTTCTCCTCATATTCTCACTGAACCTCAAAAAACAGAACGCTATCGCAAAGGCTTTCGTTCCGGGCAAGGAAATGCCCTTGCTGTTGTTTTTCCCGGCTCATTGTTGGAACAGTGGAAAGTTTTCAAGGCATGTGTAGAAGCAGATAAAATTATTTTAATGCAGGCTGCTAATACGGGGTTAACAGAAGGTTCTACACCCAATGGTAATGATTATGATCGCGATATTATCATTATCAGTACACTGAGAATGGATAAAATACAGGTTCTCAAATCTGTCAATCAGGTCATTGCATTCCCTGGTAGCACATTGTGGAATCTGGAAAAAGTATTAAAACCGCTTGGCCGTGAACCGCATTCAGTCATTGGTTCTTCCTGTATTGGGGCATCGGTTATTGGTGGAGTTTGTAATAATTCTGGTGGTTCCTTAGTTCAGCGTGGGCCTGCTTATACCGAAATGGCTTTATATGGACGTGTGAATGAAAAAGGTGAAGCCGAGCTTATCAATCATTTAGGTATAGAATTGGGGAATTCGCCAGAAGAAATCCTGACCTGTTTAGAAGAACAACGTTACCGTATTGAAGATATTCAGCAAAATAAAAGAGTAGCTTCTGATCATGAATATACCCAGCGGGTTCGTGATATTGATGCGGATACCCCATCACGCTTTAATGCTGATGAACGCAGGTTGTTTGAAGCCTCAGGTTGCGCAGGTAAATTGATTGTCTTCGCCGTTCGTTTAGATACCTTTGCGGCAGAATCTTCTACACAAGTATTCTATATCGGTACTAATCAGCCGGAAGTTTTGACAGAATTACGCCGGCATATCTTATCGAGTTTTCAGCACTTGCCGATTGCTGGTGAATATATGCATCGGGATATTTTTGATATCGCTGAAGTTTATGGCAAAGATATCTTCGTTATGATTGATAAACTTGGCACTGATAAAATGCCAAAGTTCTTCAGCTTAAAAGGGCGGATGGATACTATTTTCGGCAAAATTCCTTTTTTGCCAGCACATTTAATAGATCGGGTAATGCAGGGACTAAGCCGTTTGTTACCTTCACATTTACCCGCGCGTCTGAAAGCGTATCGGGATCGTTTTGAACATCATTTGTTATTAAAAATGTCTGGTGAAGGTATAAAAGAAGCGAATGAATGGTTAGAGAGTTATTTCAAACAGGCAGAGGGGGAATATTTTGTCTGTACTCCAGAAGAAGGTGCTAAGGCTTTTTTACATCGTTTTGTAGCAGCAGGAGCCGCTATTCGGTATCAGGCAGTGCACAGCAACGAAGTAGAAGATATTTTGCCATTGGATATTGCTCTCAGACGTAACGATCGTGAGTGGTTTGAACATCTATCGCCAGAAATCAATGATGCACTGGTACATCGTTTATATTACGGTCACTTTATGTGTCATGTATTTCATCAGGATTATATTGTCAAAAAAGGTAAAAATATTAAGGCATTGAAAGAAAAGATGCTGGAAATTTTAGACCAGAGAGGAGCAGAATATCCTGCTGAGCACAATGTAGGACATTTGTATAAGGCTAAGCCCCAGCTTAAGCAGTTTTATCAAAAGAATGATCCGACTAATAGTTTAAATCCAGGGGTTGGTAAAACAACTAAGCTGAAAAATTGGGGTAAAAAGTGTGCAGATCAATGTTTTGATAAATGCTCTGATCATCAGCATAACTAGAGTCATTGTACAAAGATTGAAAAAGACAAAACCTGGGTTCTGTCTTTTTCTGTTTTACTGAAATTCATTCAGCCAGTTGAACTGCATAGTCGATCAACGCCTTTAATTGACGGCATTTCTCTTCATCAGATTGGTGTTCAATAAAAAGTTGTTCAATAGTTGCAAAATATTGGGTGATATTTTCTTGTGTCAGTATCTCCCGACGATGCTGCAACCAACGCTGTTGTTCATCATAATCCAAAGTTGCCGGATAGTTTCTGGCGCGATAGCGGAACAGAAGTGCTTTAATGCGTGTATCTTGAAATGTTAAATCCAACGCAGGCAAATTTTGAGGAGTGGTTTCACGAATAATTTCCATTGCAGTTTTATCAGCGTCACTGAAAAAGCCACTATATAGCTTAGCATCAACATTATCGGATTCTGGAAATTCTTCTGGATGAGAAAACAACTCGACCACTTTTTCCCTGATTTGTGGATTGCTACGTAAGATAGCCAGATTTTGTGCACATTGGTTGCGATCTAATCCAACCCGCTCTGCATCTTGGGGGCGCAATGTATTTTCAGGCGCAATAATCGGGCATTTATTGATGTGCACCAGTTTGATGGGAACAGGCGCTTGATCTGACTGTAATTTATCTCGTCGGGTATACAAGCGTTCACGTAATTCATCTGCACTAAGTTCCAGCAGAGGTGTGATATCACCAGCCAAATCACACATGATAACGGCATTACGGTTTGTTGGATGCCAGGCCAAAGGTGCAATCAGGCTAATATTACTACGTAAAGCGCCAAACATGCCTGATACATGTACCAGCGGTTTCATTTGTGGAATATCAATCTGATTACTGATTTTCTGTTTATTTCTTAACTGGAAAAAATAATCGAACAGCTTAGGTTGTGCCTGTTTAATCAGTTTCGCCATAGCAATAGTGGCGTAAACATCTGACATCGCGTCATGGGCCTGAGTATGTTCGATGCCATTGGCTTTTGTCAGATATTCCAGTTTAAAGCTAGGTAGACCATCATCATTTTCTGGCCAGATGATCCCTTCTGGGCGCAGGGCATAGCAGGCACGTAACACATCAAGCAAGTCCCAACGAGAATTACCTTTTTGCCAACTATAAGCATAAGGATCGTAGAAATTGCGATAAAAGATATTACGGCTGACTTCATCGTCAAAACGGATATTGTTATATCCGAGAATACAGGTATTGGGTTTACTGAATGCAGTATGGATCAAGCGTGCAAACTCCGCTTCATTAACCCCTTTATTCAGTGCTAATTGGGGAGTAATTCCCGTAATCATGATAGCTTCAGGATCAGGGAGATAATCATCAGCAGGGGCACAGTACACCACTAAAGGTTCTTCAATGATATTAAAATCACTGTCAGTACGGACTCCTGCAAACTGCGCAGGACGATCTAAGGCAGGATGTTTACCGAAGGTCTCATAATCATGAAAGTAGAAAGTGGGGATTTTATCGTTACTCAAGGTAATTCTGCATCCATTGGTTGTTGGTTTAACTAATTAGATTTCAATGTATTATTCTTGTCTATCAGTCATGCTCATATAATTTGAGTTGTCTTACCCGCGGTAAGTTAGTTTGTCGTGTGGCTAGATTAAAGATATGGTAACCCATAGGCTCATTACGTCAATAAATTATCGAAACTGGCTTGTCTATGTGTGGCCTGAAATTGTATTGTGTAGTCAGCATAAAAAATTATCGGTCTAATTAAAGAAAGGTGTAAAAAATGGACAACGCGAATAAACCGACATTCCATAATGTATTAGAGTTTGTGCGTATCTTTCGTCGCAAAAATAAATTACAACGAGAAATCGTAGATAATGAGAAAAAGATCCGCGATAACCAAAAACGTGTACTGTTACTGGATAATCTGAGTGATTACATTAAACCGGGAATGTCAGTTGAAGATATTCAAGGAATTATCGTCCATATGCGTAGCGATTATGAAGAGCGAGTAGACGAATACATTATCAAAAATGCTGAGTTGTCTAAAGAACGCCGCGAATTATCCAAAAAGCTTAAGGCAATGGATGGCGGAGTAAAATAAGCGATTGACCACGCCGGAAGGCGTGGTTACTTTATCAACTCCAGTGAGGTTTTAGTTCAGGATCGACCAAAGCGTAAATCTGGTAATAAGTCTCTTTATCCTCAGCCATATGTGCCAATTGCAAAGCGACATCCTCACGACTCACCATACCGTGAATTTCCCCCTGATAACGTTGGCAATTCCCTGTACCTGCTTGATTAGTCAGACCACCGGGACGAATAATTGTAAAGTCTAATGTACTGGTTTGCAGATAACTTTCTGCCAGTGATTTGAGCCTGACTGATTGACCGAATAATGATTTGGCACGTGGTGATAAGGTGTGCCAACTATCACCACATCCTATGGATGTCACCAAGAGCATGCGAGAAATTTGAGCGTTTTCCAACGCATCTATGATGGCAATATTGCCGTAGTGATCTGAATTACCTCCTCCGATGGTTGAAAAAACAATGGGATTTTCTCCGGCATGTTCAATAGCTTTTTCTATACTTCGGCTGTCACAGGCATCACCTTGTATCACATTCACACCTATTGAGCTTAGTTCAATAGCCTGTTGTTCATTACGAATCAATGCCGTAATCGGACGTTTTTGTTTTAGTGCGATATCGGTTAGATAGCGCCCGATACCTTTG
The DNA here is from genome assembly GCF_040838225.1 of Xenorhabdus sp. SGI246. Classification (NCBI taxonomy): domain Bacteria; kingdom Pseudomonadati; phylum Pseudomonadota; class Gammaproteobacteria; order Enterobacterales; family Morganellaceae; genus Xenorhabdus; species Xenorhabdus sp. SGI246. The sequence goes on along the minus strand of NZ_JBFPEZ010000047.1, from coordinate 121,648 downwards.
CCCGCACCAAAAATTAACCAAGGTTTCGTAGACGAAATTTTATCCATAATAATTCACCATTTTAAATGATAACTATCTGAGTTTATTGGAATCAGAGCTCAAAGGAAATGAAACAGAGGTTTTTTTAGCGAGAACAATAAGAAATGGCTCCCAGATAAGGAGCCATTTGATCTTATAGGCGATTATATTATTCGATTATTCGAATGACTGTGGCTTTGACATTGCTGATGTTGCGACGTTCGTTGCAGAATGCCCGCCTGCACCTCCTTTTCCTTTAAATGGATAAGCAGGGCGTTGCCATTCAGTAATGATGACAGGTTGTCCCGCCATATCCGGTGCCGGAGCTTTAGTCATTGGGGAATAAGCGTGATGATTTTTTGCCATGATGATCTGTGGTTCAGCAGCTTTTGTCTCTTTCGCTTTAATTTCCGTTGCCTGAGAGCATATTTCCGTTACGACAGTTGGCTGTTCTTCATTGTGTTCCTGTTCAGCGATAGAGGTCACGATGATAGGTTCTGCTGCATGATGTGCTTCTTCCTCAATTTCATGTAATACCGCGTTATGTACAGTTTCAACCTGATATACGATATTATTGCTGATAGTTGCTCCTACAGTTTCCTGTGTTAGAGCTTCAGTCAGTTCAGAGGCAGGCTCTATAGCTGATGCCACAGAATAGATCACTGATTCAGCTTTAACATCTTTGTGGTTGCTTGTGGTTTTCTCTGTCTCTGTTGTTTCAGTAACAGCAGAGATTGAGATTGGTTCAGCAATTTTTGCAACTGCAGGAACTTGCATGATATCAACGGATTGCTCTGATGCTATTCCTTCAACATCAGAAATTTCAGTTGAAATCTCTGTTTCAGAAATTGTTACTACAGGTGTGACAGGGTAACGAACCCAAACTTTACCTGATGCTAATTCAGGCGAAACTACTGCCATTACAAGAGGTACAGGTGATTGGGTCAGATTACGTTCATCGCGATAACGACGACGACGTTGCCCACTGACACGCAAATGGCGTGGGGAACGGCGAGAACGACGTGGCATGACGTTATCTTGTTGCTCATTACCTTGCAGAGAACTTTGTACAGATGAGACTTGTACACTTGCATTTTGCGCAATGGATTCGTCTGAAACAGAAGGATGAGCTGTTACTTCCATTTCTGTATTGATAACAACTGGTACAGCAACTTTTTTCTCTTCTTCTACGATTACTGGGACAGATTCAGATGTGACTGCTGGTAAGGCAGCAATAACAGCTTCTTCTTTCACGCTATCTATAATACGGATTTTCTGCTCAAGCTGACGACGTTGGCGCCTCGGCATAACCGGTTGACGTTCCTCTATTTCTTCCTCTGGAGCTTCAGTTTTGCTTACTTGTTGTGCTTTGATTTCCAATTGCTGCTGGCGTTTTTCTTCCTGACGGCGGCGTTGACGCTCTGCACGTTGTTCACGGCGCTGTTGCTGCTGAGTTTCACGAGCCTCATTATCTATTACAGAATCATCCTGCACATTATTTTTAGGCTGTGCATTACGTCCTTTACGTTGTTCATCACGCTCACGATTATTACGGGTTTCATTCTCATTGCGCTCACGACGTTGGTTTTGACGGCGTGAATTACGGCGCTCTGATGAACGGCGATTATCGTTACCGGAAGATTTTTTGCTCTTTTGCCGTGGTTGTTTCTCTTCCTCACCACTGAATGCTTTTTTCAGGGCTTTTAACAAGCGGCTGAACAAACCGGGTTTTTCTGCTTTTTGCTGATTATTTGCTGGTGTTTTTTTCTCTTTTGTTTTTGCCGTTACAGGTGCAGGGGTTTCTGTAGGCAGATCGAAAGTCGAAATAGCAGGTTGTTCAGGACGCTTACGTTCATGCTGTGCATCTTCCTGAACATTTGCCGTTTCCGTTTCATGAACTTGTAAGAGCTGATAACTCAGGGCAGAAATTTCTTCACCTTTACGGACACGTAAAACAGAGAAGTGAGGGGTCTGCATTTGATCATTTGGAACGATAACCACTCCGACACCACCCTGACGATGTTCAATCGCACTGACAGCTTTACGTTTCTCATTCAATAAGTAGGAAGCGATTTGAACAGGAACAATAGCATGCACCTGATGAGTATTTTCTTTCAACGCTTCTTCTTCTATTAGACGAAGAATAGACAGGGAAAGTGATTCATTATCGCGAATGGTTCCCGTACCGCTACAGCGTGGACAGACATGATGGCTGGATTCACCCAGTGACGGGCTTAAGCGCTGACGTGACATCTCCAGCAGACCAAAACGGGAGATTCGGCCAATCTGAATACGAGCACGATCTTGGCGAACAGCATCACGCAAGCGATTTTCAACCTCGCGCTGATGACGAACGGGTGTCATATCAATAAAATCGATAACGATAAGACCACCGAGGTCTCGCAGGCGTAATTGACGGGCAATCTCATCTGCGGCTTCCAGATTCGTATTAAAAGCGGTTTCTTCAATATCTCCCCCACGGGTTGCACGGGATGAGTTGATATCGATTGCAGTCAACGCTTCAGTGGTATCAATGACGACTGAACCTCCAGAAGGCAGTCTCACTTCACGTTGGAAAGCGGATTCGATCTGAGACTCTATCTGGTAATGGCTGAACAGGGGGACTTCACCACTATACAGTTTGATTTTGCTGGCAAAATCAGGGCGGCCAAGAGCTGTGATATGTTGGCGTGCCAAATCGAGGATTTTAGGGTTATCGATCAGGATTTCCCCAATATCTGGACGCAGATAATCACGGAAAGCTCGTACGATAACGTTACTTTCTTGATGAATTAAAAAGGGCGCTGGATGGCTGTTTGCAGCTTTTTTAATCGCTTCCCAGTGTTTCAGGCGGAAGTTCAGATCTCCTTGTAAGGATTCTGCGGATTTGCCGACACCGGCAGTACGGACGATAAGCCCCATACCTTCAGGTACTTCAAGAGAAGAGAGTGCTTCTTTTAATTCGATGCGATCATCACCTTCAATACGACGGGAAATACCACCTGCTCTTGGATTATTTGGCATCAGAACCAGATAGCTGCCAGCCAAACTGATAAAGGTTGTTAAGGCTGCACCTTTATTGCCTCGCTCTTCTTTATCGACCTGAACGATAACTTCCTGGCCTTCTTTAAGTATGTCCTTAATGTTGGGGCGACCGTGGGCATGGTAATTACTTGGAAAATATTCACGAGCAATTTCTTTTATAGGAAGGAAGCCGTGTCGTTCTGCACCATAATCAACAAAAGCGGCCTCAAGGCTAGGTTCAATCCGTGTAATTTTACCTTTGTAGATATTTGCCTTTTTTTGCTCGTGTCCGGGACTTTCAATATCCAGATCATAAAGACGTTGCCCATCAACAAGGGCGACACGCAACTCTTCCTGCTGGGTTGCGTTGATTAACATTCTTTTCATTCTAACTTACTCATTATTTTTTACATTAGTATAGAGCTGCGGGTAAAAAGAGAAGCACTACTGGTAACCGATGACCTCGTGTCTTTTACAAAACCGCCAGCCTCACGGCTATCGTTTGTATAGAGGTGCCTGATTGTCGGCGAGCCTGAATTTCATTTCTTTCATTGGAAGAAACGCAGCGCTCTTTATTGGGGGGGATACTGTAATAAATTAGTACAGGTTCTACCCAGTCCAGTAAGTTGCAACCCACAGCCCATAAATTGTTTGATTAAACATTACGTCTTACGCCATTGCTGCGTTTTTGTTCAAACAAACAGATAACAAACAATTTCAATCTGCCATTCATAGTTTAGTAAACTGTGGCCGGAAAGCATTATTCCATTGCTATTGGGGTGATAGCAAGGTGACTTTATCTCTTTAAGAGTTTTTTATCATGAAATGGTGATAAGTTGTTAATCTTTAGTCTTTATTCTAAGACAAATTAATAATAAAGAATAAAAATATGGATATTATTTATACATAATTTAAAAATGATTGGCACTCTGTTTGCTGGATAATTAAAATTGCGTTTATGAAAACAAATAATCAAATTGTACAGTTTGTCACTATTGATGACGATGAAGCAGGCCAGAGAATTGATAATTTTTTGCTGGCTCGCTTAAAAGGTGTACCTAAGAGTATGGTCTATCGGATCTTGCGCAAAGGTGAAGTTAGAGTCAACAAAGGAAGAGTTAAGCCTGAATATAAATTGACAGCCAATGATATTGTCAGAATTCCGCCTGTCAGAGTAGCAGAAAAACAGGATGTTCCTGTTTCTGCGAAGTTGGATAAAGTAGCGGCTTTGGCAGAATGTATTCTTTATGAAGATGATTTTATTTTAGTTATTAATAAACCATCAGGAACAGCCGTACATGGTGGGAGTGGGCTGAGCTTTGGTGTGATTGAAGGATTGCGTGCATTACGCCCTGAAGCGCGCTTTCTTGAACTGGTACATCGCCTCGATCGTGATACATCCGGGGTTTTACTGATCGCGAAGAAACGTTCAGCTTTACGTTCACTACATGAACAATTACGTTTAAAACAAATGCAGAAAGATTATTTGGCATTGGTACGCGGCCAATGGCAATCCCATTGTAAAGTAGTGCAGGCTCCTTTATTAAAAAATATTCTGCAAAGCGGTGAGAGGATCGTTAAGGTTAGCAGTGAGGGTAAACCATCGGAGACACGTTTTAAGGTTGAAGAGCGGTATGCATTTGCCACACTGGTGCGAGCCAGCCCTGTAACGGGACGTACTCACCAGATCCGTGTGCACACCTTATATGCGGGGCATCCAATTGCATTTGATGATCGCTACGGTGACAGAACATTTGATGAACAGCTTGCAGAAACAGGGATTAACCGGCTATTTCTGCATGCCAGTTCATTAAAATTTACCCATCCATCAACAGGAGAAACTTTGCGTTTTGAAGCACCAATGGATACCGGGTTACGCCAATGTTTAAAAAAATTGCGTCAAATGTAATTAGACTGCCATAAATTGGTTATGAATATTGTGCCGTCAGAGGGTTTACCCCCTGACGGATAAGCATATCTGTCAGGGTAATTAATGGCAGACCAATTAATGTATTGGGATCTTTACCGTCAAGTTTTTCAAATAATGTAATTCCCAGTCCTTCACTTTTAAAACTTCCTGCACAATTGAAAGGTTGTTCTTTTTTCAGATAGTTGATGATTTCGTCCTCAGTCAGTGCTCTGAAATGGACATGAAATAGTTCACAGCGCGTATCGGTATTTCCTGCTTTGCTATTGAATAATGTAATGCCAGTATAAAAAGTAACGCGTTGCCCACTGGCTTTTTTTAGTTGTGTGAGCGCATTCTCAAAATTATGAGGTTTTCCTGTAATCTTACCATTTAAAACACATACCTGATCGGAACCTATAATAAGGTGACTGGTATAATGGTTTTGTAATGCGATAGCTTTTGCTCGTGAAAGGCGCATGACTAATTGCTCTGGAGTTTCATTCTCCTGCAAATTTTCATTAACATGTGGTGCTGCACAGGTAAAAGGTAAACCTATTTTTTCTAACAATAAGCGGCGATATATCGAAGTTGATGATAAAACAATCGGAAGCATCATTTTTCCATAAAATACGTAGAGAAATATTTGCAGGCATTTTAAACTATACGCCGCTTATTAAGCGAATATTTGGCGGAAAGGTGCAGATGTGTGGCCTTTTTCTTTGACTATGTCTCATTACAAAGATAATATGCGCGCCTTATGCAGAAGGTAAAATTACCCCTGACCATTGATGTACTTCGTGCAGCCCAGAAAAGATTAGACTACACAGGTAGCTATTCTGCTGAACAAGTGTCTCGTCTCGTAGAGTCTGTGGTCAGTGTGGATAGTGATGTAGATAGCTCATTATCATTTCAGATTGATAATCAGCGTCTGGCGGTTGTAAAAGGGCATTCAGATGTGGATGTTACGTTTGCCTGTCAGCGCTGTGGCAGTAATTTCAGTCATCATGTTCACACAACGTATTGTTTTAGCCCGGTCGTCAATGATGAGCAGGCTGAGGCATTACCGGAAGAGTATGAGCCAATTGACATTAATGAATTTGGTGAAATAGATTTACTGGCTATGATTGAAGATGAAATAATTCTCTCTCTACCAGTAGTTCCGGTACATGATTCTGAACACTGTGAAGTGTCCGACGCGGACATGGTGTTTGGTGTTCTGCCTCCTGAAGTAGAAAAACCAAACCCATTTGCCGTATTAGCCAGTTTAAAGAAAAGTACTTAAGGAGTAAGGTCAATGGCCGTACAACAGAATAAACCAACTCGTTCTAAACGTGGTATGCGTCGTTCTCATGACGCACTGACTACAGCACAAGTTTCTGTAGACAAAACTTCTGGTGAAACTCACCTGCGTCACCATGTGACTGCTGATGGTTACTACCGTGGCCGCAAGGTAATCAACAAGTAATTTCAGCTAATTATTAGCAAGTTGATATCTTGGCTAATCTAACCCTAGCGTTAGATGCTATGGGCGGGGACTTTGGTCCTCGCATCACGGTGCCTGCTGCATTGCAGGCACTGGCATCTAATCCGCGATTAAAACTACTGTTGGTCGGTGATCCCGAAACCATTTCTCCTTTGCTTGCAAATAAAAATGCTGAGTTGCTCAGCCGTTTGCAAATTATTCCTGCGGAACATGTTGTTGCCAACGATGTAAAGCCTTCCCAGGCAATTCGTTCCAGTCATGGCACTTCAATGCGTATTGCACTAAATTTAGTGAAATCAGGTGAAGCGCAAGCATGTGTCAGTGCGGGGAATACCGGAGTGTTAATGGGGCTGGCTAAATTAATGTTGAAGTCGATCGAGGGGATTGAACGGCCTGCCTTAGTGACAGTTATACCTAATCTGAAACAGCAAAAAACAGTTGTATTAGATTTGGGCGCTAATATTAATTGTAATAGTCGTATGTTAGTGCAATTTGCCATTATGGGCGCTGTGATGGCAGAAGATGTTGCAGGTGCAAATAATCCACGTGTAGCATTGCTAAATATCGGGGAAGAGGAATCCAAAGGGCTAGATAATATCCGCGAAGCCGCCATGATATTACGGAATAGTAATTTGATTAATTACATAGGGTATGTGGAAGGTAATGAGTTATTAACGGGGAAAACAGATGTCCTCGTGTGTGACGGCTTCGCAGGTAATGTTACGCTGAAAACAATGGAAGGCGCGATCAGAGTGATTCTGTCTCTAGTTAAGTCATCAGATGGGCAGAAGAAAAAATCATCATGGTTGGTGAAAATATTCAGGAAGTTTTTGCTCAAACAAATAGCAAAACGCTTTGGTCATCTAAACCCTGATCAGTATAACGGCGCAACACTATTAGGATTGCGTGGTATTGTCATAAAAAGTCATGGTGCTGCGAATGAATACGCATTCAAAGCTGCTATCGAACAAGCTGTTAAGGCGGTAGAGAAGCAGGTTCCGCAAAGGATCGCAGCCCGGCTAGATGCAGTATTACCCAAGAGTGAATAAGCATAAATGTATACAAAGATCTTAGGCACGGGCAGTTATTTGCCTTCTCAGGTGCGTACTAACGCAGATTTAGAAAAAATGGTGGATACAACTGATGAGTGGATCGTGACTCGTACAGGTATCCGTGAACGCCGTATAGCTGCTGAAGGTGAAACAGTTGCTACTATGGGATTCAGGGCGGCTGAAAAAGCCATTGAAATGGCGGGTATCGATAAAACACAAATCGATTTGATTGTTGTTGCAACAACAACGGGAAGCCATGCTTTTCCTAGTAGTGCTTGTCAGATCCAGAAGTTGTTGGGTATTAATAGTATTCCGGCTTTTGATGTTGCGGCTGCTTGTGCCGGGTTTGCATATGCATTGAGTGTTGTTGATCAATTTATTAAAACTGGTGCCGCTAAACATGCACTGGTCATTGGATCTGATATTGTCTCCAAAATTGTGGATCCTGAAGATCGCAGTACAGTTATCCTCTTCGGTGATGCGGCAGGTGCGATGATTGTTGGTGCTTCAGAAGAGCCGGGCGTTCTGTCAACTCACCTGCATGCAGATGGTCATTATGGTGAACTACTCACCGCCCCTCATCAAGATCGCCAAAAATTGGATTCACCAGCATACGTCACAATGGTTGGCAATGAAGTATTTAAGGTTGCCGTGCGAGAATTAGCGAATATTGTTGATGAAACTTTAAAAGCTAACGATTTAGATCATTCGCATCTTGACTGGCTGGTTCCTCATCAGGCGAATTTACGTATTATTTCTGCGACAGCCAAAAAACTGAATATGGCTATGGATAAAGTTGTTGTGACACTCGATCGTCATGGCAATACCTCTGCGGCATCTGTTCCGACTGCGTTTGATGAAGCGGTACGTGATGGAAGAATTCAACGTGGCCAACTTGTTTTACTTGAAGCATTTGGCGGTGGCTTTACCTGGGGCTCAGCGCTAGTACGTTTTTAACTTAACAGGAAGATAAACATGTCTGATTTTGCAATGGTATTCCCTGGTCAAGGTTCTCAATCCCTTGGCATGCTAGCTGATTTAGCGACAGAATTTCCGCTCGTAGAACAAACCTTCGCAGAGGCTTCTGAGGTTCTGGGATACGATTTATGGGAATTAGTTCAGCAGGGGCCAGCAGAAGAACTGAATAAAACGTGGAAAACACAGCCTGCGTTGCTGGCGGCTTCCGTTGCCATTTGGCGGATATGGCAGGAGCAGAGCGGTCAAACTCCTTCCATGCTGGCTGGTCACAGCCTTGGTGAATATTCTGCGCTGGTTTGTGCTGGTGTAATCGAATTTCAACAAGCTATCAAGTTGGTTGAATTCCGCGGAAAACTGATGCAGGAGGCCGTACCTGAAGGCCAAGGTGCTATGTATGCCATTATTGGCCTGGATAATGAGTCCATTGCAAAAGCATGCGAAGAATCAGCACAGGGGCAAATTGTTTCACCTGTTAACTTTAACTCACCTGGACAAGTTGTCATTGCTGGCGAGAAAGAAGCAGTAGAGCGTGCAGGGGCTGCATGTAAAGCGGCTGGGGCTAAACGAGCTTTGCCTTTGGCCGTCAGTGTTCCTTCACATTGTGCGCTGATGAAATCTGCGGCAGACCAGTTAGCAACTGCATTGCAATCTGTTGTGTTCAATCAACCGCAGTTCCCTGTTGTCAATAATGTGGATGTGAAGGTAGAAGAATCTGCTGATGCGATTCGGGATGCGCTGGTTCGTCAGTTGTATAATCCTGTACGCTGGGCAGAATCTGTTGAATACTTTGCAACGCAAGGTATTGATAAAATTTTAGAAATAGGGCCAGGTAAGGTATTAACCGGTTTAACAAAACGAATTGTAGATACTATAAGTGCTGTAGCAGTAAATGATGTATCATCACTTACAATTGCTCTGAATAAATGACTGAGGAAAACATGGGCTTTGATGGAAAAATTGCACTAGTTACTGGTGCCAGCCGTGGCATAGGTCGAGCGATTGCAGAATTATTGGCTGAACGTGGTGCACGTGTAATTGGTACTGCGACCAGTGAAAAGGGAGCCGAGGCAATCAGTGCCTATCTTGGTGATAAAGGCAAAGGTTTTGTACTGAATGTCACAGATTCAACATCCATTGAACAAGCGCTATCGAATATTCGTGCTGAATTTGGTGAAATAGACATTCTAGTGAATAATGCGGGCATCACACGTGATAACTTGTTGATGCGTATGAAAGATGATGAATGGCAAGATATTGTTAACACTAATCTTTCTTCGATTTTTTGTCTGTCAAAAGCAGTAATGCGTTCTATGATGAAAAAACGTTATGGGCGTATTATTTCCATTGGATCTGTTGTTGGAACAATGGGAAATGCAGGGCAGGCGAATTACGCGGCAGCGAAAGCAGGGGTCATTGGTTTTAGCAAATCACTGGCCCGTGAGGTCGCTTCTCGTGGCATTACCGTCAATGTTATTGCACCTGGTTTTATCGAAACGGATATGACCAGAGCGTTGACAGACGATCAACGAGCAGGCATTTTATCTCAAGTTCCTGCTAATCGTCTCGGTGATGCAAAGGAAATTGCCAGTGCTGTAGCGTTTCTTGCTTCTGATGAGGCCGCTTACATTACGGGTGAAACATTACATGTCAATGGCGGCATGTACATGATTTAAAAATGAGCGAACCTACTGTTTTCGATGTATTTTTTATACAAAAAAGACAGTTGGTGGTTCGACCAGCCGGGATTTGGTTGCATCTTTTCCTGTATTTTATAAACTACGAAAACCATCGCAAAAGCGAGTTTTGATAGGAAATTTAATAGTATGAGCACTATCGACGAACGCGTTAAGAAAATCATCGTTGAACAACTGGGTGTTAAAGAGGAAGAAGTTGTAAACACAGCTTCATTTGTTGATGACTTGGGCGCTGATTCTCTTGACACAGTTGAACTGGTAATGGCTCTGGAAGAAGAGTTCGATATTGAGATCCCAGACGAAGAAGCTGAAAAAATCACTACAGTTCAGGCTGCTATTGACTACGTTGAAAACGCAGGTAAATAAGCACATATACCTAGGCGGTCGCTCGACCGCCTATGTTTTTTGTCTTACATTTTTTCCCTCCCTGGAGGATAACCGTGTCTAAGCGTCGAGTAGTCGTGACCGGACTAGGCATGGTATCTCCTGTCGGCAATACAGTAGAGTCTTCTTGGAACGCTGTTTGTACCGGACAGAGTGGTATCGGCCTTATCGAACATTTTGACACCGCTAACCATGCAACTAAGTTTGCTGGTGTGGTGAAGAATTTTAATCATGAAGATTTCAATATTTCGCGCAAAGATGCCCGAAAGATGGATTTGTTCATTCAGTATGGTATTGCTGCTGGCATTCAAGCCATGGAAGATGCAGGAATCGAAGTAACAGAAGCCAATGCTAGCCGCTTTGGTGCTGCTATTGGTTCTGGTATTGGTGGCTTGGGCCTGATTGAAGAGAATCACAGTACATTGCTTTCGGCCGGGCCTCGTAAGGTCAGCCCATTCTTTGTACCTTCAACCATTATTAATATGGTAGCAGGCCATTTGAGCATTCTATATGGTCTTCGTGGTCCTAGTATTTCTATTGCAACCGCCTGTACTTCTGGCGTGCACAACATTGGCCATGCGGCGCGTATTATTGCATATAATGATGCCGATATCATGTTGGCGGGTGGTGCTGAGAAAGCAAGTACAGAATTTGGTGTTGCAGGGTTTGGTGCTGCCCGTGCTTTATCGACCCGTAATGACGATCCTCAAGGTGCGAGCCGTCCTTGGGACAAAGATCGTGATGGATTTGTTTTGGGTGATGGTGCTGGCGTTATTGTTCTTGAAGAATATGAACACGCCAAAAAACGAGGCGCGAAAATTTATGCTGAAGTCGTTGGCTTCGGTATGAGTAGTGATGCGTATCACATGACATCGCCACCGGAAGATGGGGCAGGTGCAGCACTTGCTATGGTAAATGCTTTGAAAGATGCAGGCATTTCCCCGGATCAGGTAGGCTATATTAATGCTCATGGTACTTCAACACCAGCAGGTGATCTTGCTGAAGCTCTGGCAGTGGAGTCTGTTTTTGGTAAAGGCACTAAAGTATTAGTGAGTTCAACTAAATCGATGACAGGCCACTTACTGGGAGCGGCTGGAGCGGTGGAATCTATTTTCACCATTCTTTCCCTGCGTGATCAGATTGTTCCTCCAACCATTAACCTGGTTAATCAGGATGAAAATTGCCGCTTGGATTTTGTTCCTGGTCAGGCACGCAACATTGAAGGAATGGAATACGCGTTGTGTAACTCTTTCGGCTTCGGTGGAACTAACGGCTCACTGATTTTCCGTAAGATGTAATACATTCAATTTTCGAGAAAAAGCCTCAACGTTTATGTTGGGGTTTTTTTATGTTTCATTTCTCTATGCTTTTCAGATGCACATTTTTGCACTGCCACGACTCATATACTATTATAACGCCCCTTATAAACTGAGGTTTTCACGCCTTTTTATTTAAGAATCAGAAAACAAGATGATGTATTGGATTAACGGCGAATTGCACGATCAACTTTCTGTTAATGATCGTTCAGTACAATTTGGTGATGGCTGCTTTACCACAATAAGAGTTGAGCAAGGTCAGGCGGCTTTGTTGCCTTTGCATATGAAACGGTTGCAAAAAAGCGTTGAAAAACTGTTTATGCCTGTACTGGATTGGATGCAATTAGAAAACCATATTAAACAAGTTGCTGCGGGATGTGAATCAGGTGTTTTGAAAGTGATCCTCTCCAGAGGGAATGGTGGCCGTGGGTACAGCTTTGATGGCACTAGCGAGCCAAATCAAATCCTTTCGTTAAGTCCATATCCAGAACAATATCGTACTCTGCGTGAAAAAGGTGTTTCGTTGGGCCTTAGCCCTGTTGCTATGGGGATTAATCCTCATTTAGCAGGCATCAAGCATCTGAACCGATTGGAGCAGGTTTTGATAAAACGGTTTATTGAACAAGCAAAAATTGATGAAGCGTTGGTACTTGATAGCGATGGTTTATTGGTTGAATGTTGTACCGCTAATATTTTTTGGCGGAGAGGTAAAAACGTTTATACACCGGATTTAAGCCAATGTGGTGTAGAAGGAGTAATGCGACAGCAGATTATCCAGATATTGGAAGAGAGTGATTATAACTTGTCATGTGTTATGCGTTATCCTGAAGCATTGGCACATGCCGATGAGGTGATTATTTGTAATTCACTGATGCCAGTGATGGCTGTCAATCAGATCCTGGCCCATAAAAATCAACCTGCGTGGAAATATCAATCCAGAGAATTATATGAATATTTATTACCTGAATGTTTAAGACTGTAGTTGTAATTCGCAGGTATGAAACAGCGGTTATTCCGCCTCTATCATTGAAAGACAGATAAAAATGGTAATCGAATGAAACTGAAAAAAAGCATTCTTATCTTGCCTGGATTGATTATTGTTGTTGCAGCAATAGCCCTTTTACTTTTTACAAAGAAAATAGAAAATTTTTCTGCTCAGAAGGTTAATCTGACTCAAGATCTGATACTTACAGTGCCTGCCGGAATAGGTCGTGCCGGGCTGGAGACACTATTAATTCAGCATAAACTTATTGAAGATAATCAGTTATTGCAGTGGTTATTCCGTTTAGAACCAGAATTGGCCAAATTTAAGGCAGGTACTTATCGTCTACAAAAAAATATGACGCTAAAAGAAATACTGCAATTGTTCTCCAGTGGTAAAGAGGTCCAATTTTCTATCCGCTTTGTTGAAGGTAGTCGTCTTTCTGACTGGACAAAGATATTACAGAATGCGCCATACTTGAAGCATGAGGCAGAAGGAAAGACGCCGCAAGCGCTGACAAAGTTATTGGATATGAAAACAGATGAATCACTGGAAGGGTGGTTTTATCCAGATACTTACCTCTATACCGCAGGTACACGTGATATAGAATTACTCAGGCGTGCTCACCAAAAAATGGTCATGTTAGTCGAGCAGGAATGGAAAAATCGTGCAGAGAATTTACCGTATAAGAGTGCTTATGAGATGTTAATTATGGCATCTATTATCGAAAAAGAGACTGCGGTAGATTCTGAACGTGCTAAGGTCGCGTCAGTATTTGTTAATCGTCTGCGGTTAAAGATGCGATTACAGACAGATCCAACAGTCATATATGGATTGGGAGATAAGTATACCGGGACCATTTTTCGTAGCAGCCTGACCACGTTTACGCCATACAATACTTATCTGATTGAGGGATTGCCACCGACGCCTATTGCTATGCCAGGCCTTGCATCGATCAAGGCAGCAGCACATCCGGCTGTGACTGATTATCTATATTTCGTTGCAGATGGTAATGGGGGGCATACATTTACTACGAATTTGGTAGCACATAATAAAGCGGTAAATCTTTATCGCCAGAGATTAAAGCAGGATAAATGAACAGCAAATTTATTGTTATTGAAGGGCTTGAAGGCGCAGGAAAAACTACGGCAATCCAAACTGTGGCTGATACACTGAAACAGCATGGCATTTCTGATCTTGTTTTTACCCGTGAACCAGGTGGAACTCCCTTAGCGGAAAAATTACGTCAATTGATCAAAGAAGGAATTGCAGGAGAAGTATTGACGGATAAAGCAGAAGTATTAATGCTTTACGCTGCCAGAGTTCAGTTAGTGGAAAATGTGATCAAGCCTGCTCTGGCGAAAGGTAGTTGGGTTGTCGGAGATCGCCATGATCTGTCTTCTCAGGCATATCAGGGGGGAGGACGTGGTATTGACCAGAGCTTATTGTCTTCATTGCGTGGAGCAGCGCTTGGTGATTTTCATCCTGATTTGACCATTTATCTTGATTTACCGCCAGAGGTTGGTTTACAGCGTGCCCGCGAGCGTGGTGAATTGGATCGTATTGAAAAAGAATCGCTGGATTTTTTCTATCGTACTCGTGCAAGGTATCTTGAACTTATAGAACAAGACAAGACCATTAAAAAAGTAGATGCAACACAGCCATTAGAAAAAGTACAGGACGATATTCGTCAGATTTTGTTTCATTGGCTGAAACAATGGGAAATGCAGGAATGAATTGGTATCCGTGGCTTAACCATGCGTATCGCCAGTTGATTGAATCTCATCAACAAGGTCGTGGGCATCATGCTCTTTTGCTTCATGCTCATGAAGGAACTGGAGCGGAAGCATTACTTTATGGATTAAGCCGCTGGCTGATGTGTCAGGATAAACAAGGTGCAAGAAGTTGTGGCAAGTGTCACGGTTGTCATTTGATGCTGGCAGAAACCCATTCTGACTGGCATGTTCTTGCTCCCGAAAAGGGGAAAAATGTCATTGGCGTAGATGCAGTACGCCAGCTTAGTGAAAAACTTTACGAGTATTCTCAACAGGGCGGCGCTAAAATTGTGTGGTTACTATCAACAGAAGCGCTAACTGATGCAGCTTCTAACGCTTTGTTGAAAACGTTAGAAGAACCGCCCCGAAATACCTATTTCTTATTGAGGTGCCAACATCCGGCGAATTTGCTGGCAACATTGCGAAGCCGCTGTTTTTATTATTTTCTTCCTGCTCCCGAAAATGAAACAGGGTTGTACTGGCTGCAAAACCAACTTCCGGCAATATCATCGCAGGATATTCAGACGGCATTAAAGTTGTCACAGGGAGCCCCATTGGCTGCAAAACAGTTACTCCAAACTGAAAAATGGCAACAGAGAACTGCATTCTGTCAGGCCATAACACAGGCCTTATATAATGATGATATTTTATCACTTTTACCATTGTTGAATCGTGATGATGCACAGCAATCGTTATATTGGCTGATCAGCCTGCTGTCTGATGCGGTGAAATGGCGGCAAGAAGCGCAAAATTACTGTATCAATCAAGATCAACAGGTATTAATCCACCATTTGGCTTCTGGCCAAAGTGTGGAAAAATTATTAAATATGGTTGATGATTGGACACGTTGTCGTCATCGATTAATATCCGTAGCGGGTATCAATCGGGAATTGTTACTGACTGAACAATTACTCAATTGGGAAAGTCAGCATTGCTCCACTCGCTAACACATTTAGATATGGGCATATTATGTTTTTAGTGGATTCACATTGTCATCTCGACTGTTTAGATTATGAAACACTGCACAAAAGTGTAGATGATGTAGTGGCTAAAGCTGCAGAAAGGGATGTGAAGTATATGCTGGCGGTAGCGACTACGTTGCCCGGTTTCCAGCAAATGAAAAATATGATTGGTAAACGTGAAAATATCGCGTATTCCTGCGGTATTCATCCATTGAATCTGGATGAGGGTTACGATTTTGATGAGCTTGCACGATTAGCTACGGATAATGATGTAATTGCACTGGGGGAAACAGGGCTGGATTATTATTATCAGAAAGAAAATGCTGAATTACAGAGAACTTCGTTTCGCCAGCATATCCGTATCGGTCGTGAATTAAATAAGCCTGTGATTGTTCACACCCGTGAGGCAAGAGATGATACTCTGACGGTTTTGCGAGAAGAAAACGTACAGGATTGCGGTGGAGTGCTGCACTGTTTTACAGAAGATAAAGATACAGCAAGGGATTTACTGGATCTCGGTTTTTACATTTCTTTTTCAGGTATTGTTACATTTCGTAACGCAGAACAAATTCGTGAAGCTGCAAGGTTTGTCCCTCTCGACCGCATTTTGGTAGAAACTGATTCGCCTTATCTGGCTCCGGTTCCTTATCGTGGCAAGCAGAACCAGCCTGCTTATGTACGTGATGTTGCTGAGTATATGGCATTACTGAAAGGAGTCAGCATTGAGAAATTAGCAGAAGTAACGACAAGAAACTTTTGTGACTTGTTCCATATTAATATTTAAGAAAATTAAATGATAAGAAAGGAGAAGTGAAATGGCAGAAGAAACTATTTTCAGCAAAATTATTCGTCGCGAAATTCCATCTGATATCGTATATCAGGATGATTTGGTGACAGCATTTCGGGATATTTCACCTCAAGCCCCGACTCATATTCTGATTGTCCCTAATGTCCTTATTCCAACAGTTAATGAAGTTACTCCAGAGCATGAACCCGCATTGGGGCGTTTGTTCACTGTTGCAGCGAAAATCGCCAAACAAGAAGGAATTGCAGAAGGTGGCTATCGCCTTATCATGAACTGTAACCGCCATTCTGGACAGGAAGTATTTCATATCCATATGCATTTGGTTGGTGGGCATCCATTAGGCCCACTTTTGGCAGGGTAATATTATTCGTCACTATTTTTGTTAATAAGTTTTTTTGCTAATAAGTTTTCGTTGATGGATTTACGTTAATAGAACTGTGTATAACAGATTCGTATGATAGTTGTGCTTAACCGTGTTGTAACTGGAGTAGATTAATGAAAAAAGTTCTCTTAGTTATATTATCAGCAATATTGCTGGCGAGTTGTTCATTAATACCACCACAGCCGCCTGCTCCTGTTACTCCTGCTGAACCAGAGCGAAAAACGGAACCTCCGGCAAAGCCTCTGGAGAAAGTTCCTCAACCTCCAAAGATTCAATCGATTAGTTGGAATAGTATCATTCAGCCATTAATTGAACAATTGGTCAATGCTCAGGGCGTAGAGGCAGGAAAAGTATTGCTTGTTGATACAGTTAAAAACAACACAAATGGCTCACTGAGAACACTTCAGGCTACAGATGCGATTACAGATGTGGTCAGTAAAAAACAGTTTTTTCAGCTAGTACCGAAAAAACAGGTGTATTACGCTCGGCAGGCATTAGGGTTGTCATCAGAAGATAGCCTGGCATTACGCAGTAAATCTATCGGCTTGGCGCGTTATTTGAATGCTGATTATGTGCTCTATTCTGCCGTGTCTGGTAACAATGAACAGCGTAAGATAGAGATGCAGCTTATGTTGGTCAAAACAGGTGAGATACTTTGGTCAGGTAGTGGTGATATTGACTAATCATAAAGCTTTACTTGAGGTATTGCGTCAGAAATGGCCTGACATTCCTGCAAGAAATTGGGAAATCAGGCCATTAACAGGATTGACCCAGGGAAGCTACTATATTACGGATGGCATGCATCAGATGGTGGGGCGCAGGCAAACGTGGCATAGTGGAACTCTGGGGGTGAATCGTCAACGGGAAAATCGGATCTTACGCAAGCTCTCTTTTGATGGTATTGCCCCTAAAGTCATCGCCATGCATGGTGATTGGCTGTTATTAGAATGGCTGAGCGGAACAAAAGTTACGGCTGAAGCATTTGGTTTACCGTCATTTCAACAGTCGTTGGCGCAAATAGTTGCTAACCTCCATCACCATTCACCATTGGGTTATTCTCTCCAGCTTAAACAACAAATCGCATCTCAGTGGCAGCAGATTGATAATCGAAGGCTTTCACCGGACTGGTTGCGGCTACATAAATTATTTATGACAGCAAAAATGCCTGCTCCTTTGAAAATAGCACCCGCTCACATGGATATTCATCCCGATAACCTGCTGATGACTTCAGAAGGCCTAAAATTGATTGATTGGGAATATGCAACGGATGTCGATATTGGTTTCTCATTGGCAACCTTATTTAAAGGTAATCAATGGGATGAGATACAGCAGAAGACTTTTTTGCATTATTATTGTACTTACGCATCAGACTATATTGATATCGTCTTATTAGAGCAAAAAATTAAGCAGTGGGAGCCGTGGGTGAGGTACATGATGCTGATGTGGTACGAAGTACGCTGGCAGCGGACAAAAGAGCCACAATTTTCAGCATTGGCTCATCCCTTGCGCCTGAGTTTTAATCTGGCGTTTTAGTCCGCAGTATGGTGATTAATAAGATAATACTTAATAGATAACCAATACAAAGAACTAATACAAATAGAAGTGAGGAATGTTATGGGTCCAGTAATGTTAGATGTTGTTGGTTATGAGCTGGATAGTGAAGAACGTGAAATTCTGCAACATCCATTAGTGGGCGGTTTGATCTTGTTTACCCGCAATTTTCACGATCCTCAGCAGTTATGTGATTTAGTTCGTCAGATCCGCGAAGCCTCCCGCCATCGTTTAGTTATTGCTGTTGATCAGGAAGGGGGACGTGTACAGCGTTTTCATGAAGGTTTTACTCGCTTACCTGCCGCACAGTCTTTTGCCTGCTTGCATGATGAACTGGTGGGGGGATATTTGGCAGAAGAATCCGGTTGGCTGATGGCATCAGAAATGATCTCAATGGATATTGATATCAGTTTTGCTCCTGTATTGGACTTGGGACATAAGTGCACTGCGATTGGTGAACGTTCGTTTCATGAAGAGCCTGAACCGGCGATGATAATGGCTGAACGATTTATCAGAGGGATGCATTCGGCAGGAATGAAATCAACGGGTAAACATTTTCCCGGACACGGAGCAGTAGCAGCAGATTCCCATAAAGAAACGCCATTGGATGATCGTTCAATGGATGCGATTAGCTGCCACGATATGTTGATCTTCCGTGATTTTATTCAACGAAATTTACTTGATGCAATTATGCCGGCTCATGTGATCTACTCTCAGGTTGATCATCGTCCGGCAAGTGCTTCTCCTTACTGGTTAAACAACGTCTTGCGCCAGCAACTAGGATTTAATGGTGTTATTTTTTCTGATGATCTGTCAATGGAAGGTGCGGCAGTTATGGGCGGGTATGCTGAACGTGCAAAAGCCTCAGTGGAAGCGGGATGCGACATGATTTTGGTGTGCAATAACCGTCAAGGGGTCACGGATGTCCTGGATAACTTACCAATGATTAATTCGAATAGAGTAACACGGTTATATCATCAGGGAGGTCAATTCAGTCTGGAAGAGTTGAAAAAATCAGAACGTTGGCAGCAGGCAAACAAGCAATTGAATAACCTATGTGAACAGTGGCTAAGTTGCGGTTGATCATTGAATTTGTCTGATTGGTTGCTGTCAAATCTGGGTAGGGTTACTGCCTGGTGATCCTATCTCTTTTGCTGCTTTATATTTATTTCTCCCTGAAGTTGGTTCCAGAATATCATTTTGTCAGAAAATCCTATAAATAACACTATCTTAACATTGTGAATTACAAATTTTCATAAACCAGATTTAAGTCTGATTAATTAAAGCCATGTACACAAATTTTGTGATTGGCGTCTAATTAATCAAAAGAATTTGATAGGGGATATTTTTGGTATGACCTACTGACTAGCCATGATATTCTGGAGATATTTTCAGTGCGAAATTTATTATGCCTGATGTTATTTAAGAACGTTATCCAAAAATTTTTTTAGCGCTTTACATAACATTAGTTGTATTTTCAGTGGGGTAGTCATGACAACGCCAAAGACAAGAATTGTCATTATTGGTGGGGGTGCTGGTGGTTTAGAGCTGGCAACACGTTTGGGACATAAATTAGGGCGCAAGAAAAAAGCCGAAATTACTTTGGTGGATCGCAACAACAGCCATTTATGGAAGCCATTATTGCATGAAGTCGCAACAGGCTCTCTTGATGATGGTGTTGATGCATTAAGTTATCTGGCCCATGCTAGTAACCATTACTTCAACTTCCAGTTAGGTACATTTACAAATATCGATCGTGAAGGAAAGAAAGTCACACTGGCTGAGATCCGCAATGAAAGTGGTGATTTACTTGTACCAGAACGTGAATTGGCTTACGACATTCTTGTCATGGCATTGGGTAGCCAATCGAATGATTTCGGTACGGCAGGTGTAAGAGAAAACTGTATTTTCCTTGATAACCCACAACAAGCGCATCGTTTCCACAATGAGATGTTAAACCTGTTTCTGAAATATTCTGCAAATCAATGTGCGGAAGAGAAAGTTAACATTGCGATTGTTGGTGGTGGCGCAACAGGTGTTGAGCTTTCAGCAGAGCTGTATAACGCCGTTAAGCAGTTGAACAGTTATGGTTTCGAAAGCCTGAATTCAGACGCATTGAATGTTACTTTAGTTGAGGCTGGTGAACGAATCCTGCCGGCATTGCCGCCACGTATTTCCAGTGCTGCGCATCAGGAATTAACCAAACTTGGTGTTAAAGTCTTAACCAAAACTATGGTAACCAGTGCAGATGAACATGGATTGAATACCAAAGATGGTGAACAAATCAAGGCGTCTTTAATGGTTTGGGCTGCGGGGATTAAGGCACCTGATTTTATGAAAGAGATTGGGGGGCTGGAAACAAACCGTATAAATCAGTTGGTAGTAAAACCTACTTTGCAGTCAACATTGGATGACAATATTTTTGTTATCGGCGATTGTGCATCATGCCCGAAAAAAGAGGGGGGTTTTGTTCCTCCACGCGCTCAGTCTGCTCACCAAATGGCAAGCCGTTGTTATAACAATATCTTGGCTCTACTGAATGAGAAACCACTGAAGGAGTATGTGTATAAAGATCACGGTTCACTGGTATCTTTATCTAAATTCAGTACAGTTGGTAGTTTGATGGGTAACTTGATGCGTGGCTCCATGATGGTAGAAGGGCGTATTGCACGTATTGTTTATATCTCTTTATACCGCATGCATCAGGTCGCATTACATGGATATATTAAAACAGGCTTAATGATGTTGGTTGGTGGAATTAACCGTGTTATTCGCCCACGTTTGAAATTGCACTAATTGAGTTAAAGGGGTTCATCTGGATTTGATATATCCAAAATATTTCAGATGAACCATTAAACATTTTTTTATTTTGTCTTGATTATTTTTTTATATTTTTTGTTATACCTTTCATAATTATTTCTCTATTATTTTTTAAACCTGTTTAATCCTTGTAATAAGGCTAGTTTTAATTAGGTAACTATGGCATAACAATGTATGTCAATATGTAAAAATTGAAAAAATTTAGTAAAAATATTCAATCTAATGATGTATAAAGAATAGGGGATATAAATTGAATGAAAAAATTCTATTCAATAGATTTTAAATCTTAATACAAATCAAAAGACTGAAAGATGGATAGCATTTATTTTAGTAGCCTCATAGGATTTTTCTTAATAATGAATTGAACGCATTTTTGGTTTCTACAAATAGTTAATGAACATGTTTAAATTCAGGAGTATATCAAATTATTAATATAACAAGGTGCTATGTGAGTAAACTAAAGACAAGGCAGTGTGGGATTTACTCTCTGATTGTTATGATTGCCGTTGGTATCGCTGCAATATTTTATTTTAAAAACCCGCAGCCTAAAATTGCACAAGTGCTCTCTTCGGAGCCTATTAAAACAATGGCTTATGCTCATCAATATTATTGTAATGGGGGTATATTACCATTTCTAATTGGATTGCGAAATATTGAGAATAATCATTTGTCTGTATATAAGAATAGTATGTTCACTCTTATTGAAATGTTAAATATAAAAAGAGAATATCATGCATTGAACTATTCTCAATTAAAAAATTGTATCATGGTTTATGTCAAGGAAAAACGTATTATTGGGTATGACGTTATTTATATGATCGGTGATAAACCTGGTAAGGTGAGAGTAACATATAAACCAAAACAAACCATTCCTCTGGATGAAAAGGGGAGATTAATTCTCACGCCGTATTTGTAGAAACAGGCCGTTTCAAAAAAAGCTGCGCCCTAGTCACATAGTTACCTATGCTCCTGGGGATTGGTTTCCTGGCTATCACGACATAACTCGAAATTTATTGGGTATAATCGCTGTTATATCTGATGTTGTTCGAATGTTTCCAATAATGTTTGGATGAACGATAAACGTGTTGCCCTTTCGGTTAAATTAATCATGAATTTTAATTTAGAAGACCCATCCAGTCGGTAAATATTGGGCTGAGTTTGCAATAAGCTGATGAGGTAATTGAGATCCACTTTGTTATTTTGGCTAAATTCAATAAAGCCACCTTTCTCATGGGCTTCTATGCGTCTAATTCCCAACTTTTGGGCTGTCAGGCGGATAGAAGCAGATTGCAATAACTGTCGGCCCGGATCAGGTAATGTACCGAATCGGTCAATTAATTCAACCTTCAATTCTGCCAGCTCATCGTCATTTTGAGCACTTGCAATACGTTTATAGAAAGAAAGGCGCATATTCACATCAGGAATATAATCATCGGGTAAAAGCACTGGCATGCGTAATTCTACTTCGGTTTGGTTAGTGGTGAGATCCTCAAGTGATGGCTCTCGCCCATCTTTGAGGGCATCAACCGCACTTTCCAATAATTCCATATAGAGAGTGAAACCGATACTCGCCATTTGACCACTTTGATCTTCGCCCAGAAGTTCACCGGCTCCCCTGATTTCCAGATCATGAGTTGCCAGCGCAAATCCTGCTCCCAGATCTTCAAGGGAGGCAATTGCTTCCAGTCGTTTCTGGGCGTCTGTGGTCATCGCCTTTGGATGAGGAGTCAGTAAATAAGCATAAGCTTGGTGGTGAGAGCGGCCAACACGTCCCCGCAATTGATGCAATTGAGCCAGACCAAAATGGTCTGCGCGTTCAATAATAATGGTATTGGCTGTAGGAATATCAATACCTGTTTCAATAATCGTAGTACATATCAGCACATTAAAACGCTGATGATGAAAATCTGCCATGACCCGCTCCAGATCACGTTCGCGCATTTGCCCATGGCCGACAACGATTCTGGCTTCAGGAACTAACTCTTCCAATCGATTTTTTGCTTTCTCAATATTCTCAACATCGTTATAAAGATAATAAACCTGACCACCACGTAAAATTTCACGCAGGATAGATTCTCGAACCACTAAACTATCATATTCACGCACAAAGGTTTTCACTGCCAGACGACGCGCTGGTGGTGTGGCAATGATTGATAAATCTCGCATACCACTCATTGCCATATTGAGTGTTCGGGGAATGGGAGTTGCTGTCATAGTCAGAACATCAACATTTGCGCGGATAGCTTTAATACGCTCTTTGTGCCGAACACCAAATCGGTGTTCTTCATCAACAACCAACAATCCCAGATCTTTCCAACAGAGATCAGCCTGTAACAGTTTATGAGTACCGATGATAATATCGACTTTCCCCTCTGCTGCCATATCTATAACTTGTTGCTGTTCTTTAGCACTGCGGAATCGGGACATAACTTCAATATGTACAGGCCAATTCGCAAAACGATCGCGGAAATTATCATAATGCTGTTGAGCCAGTAGGGTGGTCGGAACTAAGACGGCGACCTGTTTATTATTATTGATAGCGGTAAAAGCAGCGCGCATTGCCACTTCTGTCTTACCGAAACCAACATCACCACATACCAGCCTGTCCATGGCGATGGGCTGACACATATCATTCAATACGGCATTGATGGTTTGTTCTTGATCCGGTGTTGTATCGAATGGGAAACTCTGGCAGAACAGTTGATACTGCTCCCGATCGTGCTTAAACGCAAAACCAGGCTTAATGGCACGTCGCGCATATACATCCAATAACTCAGCCGCGACATCACGGACTTTTTCTGCTGCTTTCTGGCGTGCTTTATTCCAGGCATCACCACCAAGTTTGTGCAGAGGCGCATTTTCCTCTGCTCCTCCAGCGTAACGACTGATTAAGTGTAGGGAGGAGACGGGGACATACAATTTGTCCTCTCCGGCGTAGGTCAGGATGAGGTATTCAGCCTTAATTCCGCCTGCTTCCAGTGTCATTAGCCCTTGATAGCGTCCAACACCATGTTCAAGGTGTACAACGGGTTGACCATGACGCAATTCTGCAAGGTTACGGATCAAGGTATCAGTATTGATTGTGCGACGGTTATCTTGACGGCGACGACTTACTCGCTCACCAAGCATGTCACTTTCACAGATCAGGGCTAGTTTTTTCTCCTCATCAACGAAGCCTTGTTCTGCTGCACCGATCATTAAAAAACAGCCTGGCGACTTAGCATCCGCCAACTGTTGTATTTTTATTGGATGAATTTTGATCCGCGATAGTAATTCGTTTACAGACTCCCGGCGTCCTTCACTTTCCACTGAAAAAATGATCTTACCGTTAAATTGCTCTATAAAACGGCGCACTTTATCCAAAGGGGCTTTTTGATGCGCAGTAACGGATACATCGGGTAAAGGCTGGTAAGCGAGATTGATACTCCCGGCCTTTTGTGGCAATTCTTCGTTTCTGATTTGGAGGCGGGGCCAGTTTTTCAATTCAGCGAATAGCTTATCGACAGGAAGCCAAATTCGTTCAGGTGGCAATAATGGCCGCATTGGGTCAATCTTACGGCTCTCAAAACGTTGTCCTGTGTCCTGCCAAAAACGTTCGGCTGTTGCCATTATGTCTTGTGTAATAAGCAGGGTGTTTTCTGGCAGGTAATCAAAGAGAGTGGATAAAGGCTGCTCAAAGAATAATGGCTGCCAGTATTCAATACCTGCCGGTAGCGTTTTTTTACTGACTTGCTGATAAATATGTTCAGCATCACGGCGAACTTCAAACTGCTCACGCCATTGGCTGCGAAACAATTCGATAGCTTCTTTATCTGTTGGGAATTCATGGGCAGGCAGTAAACTGATTTTTTCCACTTCCATGAGTGTACGTTGGCTGTCCACGTCAAAAGTGCGCAGACTATCGATTTCATCATCAAAAAAATCGATACGGTAAGGGTATTCACTCCCCATAGGGAAGAGATCAAACAGGGCGCCACGCGTGGCAAATTCACCATGCTCAAGCACTTGATCTACATTGCGATAACCGGCTTGTTCCAGATCAGCACGTAATTTGTCACGGGAAAGTCGTTGCCCCTTATTCATGATCAAAGCATGCCCTCTGAGGTATTCATGCGGACAAACCCGCTGCATCAATGTATTCACAGGTAAGATAAGAACACCTTTCATCATAAAAGGTAATTGATACAGCGTAGATAAACGGTTTGAAATGATTTCCTGGTGAGGGGAAAAACTATCGTAAGGCAATGTTTCCCAATCTGACAGTATGTTTATTGGGGCATGGGTGAATTGTGGAATTTCATCACGTAACCGTAAGGCATTCTGCATATCTTTTGTTACTAGCAGAACAGGCCCTGAGTGACGTTCAATGATTTCGGCGCATTCGATAGCGCAAGCAGCGCCGATCAGGTGGCCTAATTGGCGGATATCACCGCGACGTTCAGGAAGTTGGTAACGATATTTTGCGGACATAAGCGTTTAATGTGTTCTCTAAGATTCAGTCCATTCCCAACACATTTTTAACCCAGTAGCCTTTACAATAAATACGCTGGCAGGTTGAGAGGCAAGGTTGAGAGAAAGTAAAAAAACACAGAACCGAAGTATGAATGGCTCCATGGAGGCAAAACTCCTCCTTTATTATCCCTGAACACTTTGCTTTGGCAACAGGGGAATAACAGATTTAATGTTTGTATTGAGGCGATATATTAATTCACTGAATGTGGGAATTGGAAGGGGGATAAGCAAATCTCAGTTAAACGATGATAATATGTAATCAGTAAACTGTATGGATTGAGTTTTATACAGAATATGTATGCAAAAATACAGACGTAAAAGTGAATACGCAAAATACAGAGATAAAATATGACCTTTTCTATTAATCTATTGTTTTTAAACAACTCCCTTTGATATGGCGGATTCTATGTTTCAATCTGTCCCATTATTTATCGGATTGCGCTATATGCGCGGACGAGCGGTCGATAAGTTTGGTCGCTTTGTTTCTTGGTTATCAGCCATTGGTATCACATTGGGAGTGGCTGCATTAATTACTGTGTTATCGGTGATGAACGGTTTCGAGCGTTCATTGGAAGCCAGTATTTTGGGTTTTATGCCTCACGTAATCATTACTTCAGAAAAAGGTTCAATTAATCCTGTTGAACACCCTGATAGCCAACTTTCAGGATTAAAAGGTGTTACCCGTATCGAGCCGATCGTTCAGGGGGATGTTGTGCTACAAAGTGCCCGTAATGTGGGGGTCGGAGTGATGTTGGGCATTACACCAGGTGAAAATACCCCATTGGCAAAATATATGGTTAATGTTGACCCTAACCAATTACAGCCGGGTCTTTATTCTGTGATCCTGGGGGAAAAATTGGCGGCAAGATTAGGAGTAAAACGGGGGGACCAAATTCGTGTTATTGTACCGAGTGCCAGTCAACTAACCCCAATGGGGAGGATACCCAGTCAGCGTTTATTTACGGTAGCTGGAACATTCTTTGCTAACAGTGAAGTTGATGACACAGAAATGTTGGTTAATCAGCAAGATGCAGCACGTCTTTTACGTTATCCCGTTAATAATATTACGGGCTGGCGTTTGTTCCTCAATGAGCCCTTAAAAGTGGATGCATTGAGCCAGCAACCACTGCCAAAAGATTTAATCTGGAAAGATTGGCGTGAACGCAAAGGCGAGTTTTTTCAGGCTGTGAGAATGGAAAAAAATATGATGGGATTATTGCTTAGCCTGATCATTGCAGTCGCTGCTTTCAATATTATTACTTCCCTCTCTTTATTGGTGATGGAAAAACAAGGAGAGATTGCTATCTTGCAGACACAAGGGCTGACCCGTCGTCAGATAATGACTATTTTTATGATCCAGGGAGCAGGAGCAGGCATCATTGGTGCTTTATTGGGAACGGGACTGGGAATACTGCTTTCCAGTCAGTTAAATAATTTAATGCCCGTTATCGGCCTGCTGACTGAAGGTATGCAGTTACCTGTCGTCATTGAACCTGTTCAAGTGGTCATGATCGCCATTATTGCCATGTTTATCTCGTTGTTATCAACTTTATACCCTTCCTGGCGCGCGGCTGCCATCCAACCTGCTGAGGCTTTACGTTATGAGTAACCAACCTTTATTGTTATGTCATCATTTGTGCAAAAAATATCAGGAAGGGCAGGTTTCTACAGAGGTATTAAAAAATGTCACTTTCTCTATGCAACAGGGAGAAATGATGGCAATTGTCGGGAGCTCTGGTTCTGGCAAAAGTACTCTGTTGCATTTACTTGGTGGATTGGATTCACCGACCGCTGGTGAAGTTCTTTTCAAGGGAAAATCTCTTAATAAGATGTCTGCTTCTGGACGAGCGCAATTACGGAACAGTGAAATTGGTTTTATTTACCAGTTTCATCATCTGTTACCTGATTTCAATGCACTAGAAAATGTCGCTATGCCATTACTTATCGGAGGTAAAAAGCGTCAGGCTCAACAAAAGGCGCTGGACATGCTGGCGGCAGTTGGATTGGACAATCGGGCCCACCATCGACCTTCTGAATTATCAGGAGGAGAACGTCAAAGAGTTGCCATTGCCCGTGCATTAGTCAATGACCCCTCATTAGTACTGGCAGATGAACCGACAGGCAATCTTGATCAACGAAATGCTGACAGTATCTTTGAGCTTTTGAAAGAATTGAATCAACGGCAAGGTACAGCTTTTTTGGTAGTAACTCATGATCTGAAATTGGCTGACCGATTGGCTCGTCAGGTAGAAATGCGCGACGGATATTTACAGGATGAATTAACCCTAATGGGGGGAATGTAATGGCAAATCTGCCTCTTGCATTGTTCACTGCGTTACGTTTCAGCCGGGGGCGTCGTTATGCGGGAATGGTTTCTCTCATCTCAATTATTTCGACAATGGGAATTATGCTCGGTGTTGCGGTATTGATTATCGGATTGAGTGCCATGAATGGTTTTGAACGTGAATTGAAAAACCGGGTACTTTCTGTTGTACCACATGGGCAAATTTTTGCAGTGGAGCAACCTTTTCAGCATTGGGAACGCGCACTTGAACAAGTAAAACGAACACCGGGTATTGTAGGAGCATCACCTTATATCGAATTTACCGGGTTGATGGAGCGAGGTGATAAACTGCATGCTGTTCAAGTACGTGGTGTAGAACCTTCCACTGAGCCTGATGTCAGTGCTTTGCCTCAGTTTGTTAGCAACGGAGCCTGGCAAACATTTCAGGCGGGAAAACATCAGGTGATTTTAGGACAAGGAGTGGCAAGTTCACTCAATGTGAAGAAAGGCGATTGGCTAACAGTCATGATACCCAATAGCGATCCGAGTCTGAAATTATTACAACCTAAACGGCTTCGTTTGCAGGTTACTGGAATTTTTCAGTTGAGTGGTTTATTGGATCATCGTTTAGCTTTGGTTCCATTATCTGATGCGCAACAATATCTGGATTATGGTGATGGTATTACCGGCATTGCCATCAAAGCTGACAATGTTTTTGCCGCAGAACAGCGAGTTTTGGATGCAGGTAAAGCAACAGGAAGATATGTTTATATCAGTACGTGGATCAAAGATTACGGTTACATGTATAACGATATTCAGATGATACGTGGCATCATGTACCTGGCTATGATTCTGGTTATTGGGGTGGCTTGTTTTAATATCGTTTCAACGCTGATTATGGCAGTCAAAGATAAAAGCAGTGATATCGCTATCCTGCGTACATTGGGTGCCAAAGATGGGCATATCAGAGCGATCTTTTTATGGTATGGGTTATTGACTGGCATGGTTGGTAGTACCATTGGCGTTATTGTCGGAATTTTCACATCGCTTAATTTGACGGCTATCATTAAATGGATGGAGAGGTCGTTCGGGCATCAATTCCTTTCCGGGGATATCTATTTTATTGATTTTCTGCCGTCAGAGTTACATGCCATGGATATTATTTATGTGTTGTCAACGGCTCTTATCTTGAGCTTGTTGGCCAGTTGGTATCCTGCTCGTCGGGCCAGTAAACTTGATCCAGCGCGGATTTTGAGTGGTCAATAATATTCCATAGTATTAACTATTACCTAAGCGCGTTATCTTACGGAGTTAACTGAGCAGAAAAGACGGCTTGAACATGTCCCGGATAGAACAGCGGTAAAATTAACAGATGCTGAGGGAATGTTCCTAAAGAGATTGATCTTAAAAAGCCACTGGACTTCAAAAAGGGAGTAGTTTAAGGAGATGGTCATATGCGTGTTATTCATCGGCTCAGTAAATTCTGTAAGATTAGACGACTGCGGCGTCAGCGATTTCATAGGCAAATTTTTTACAGGGATATTCGCTTGGCAAATAAAATAAAAAATCCCCATGTGGTGGTACTGACCGGAGCGGGTATTTCCGCTGAGTCAGGGATCAGAACTTTTCGCTCTTCTGATGGCTTATGGGAAGAGCACCGTGTTGAAGATATTGCTACACCTGAAGGGTTTAAACGTGACCCTGAATTAGTTCAGGAATTTTACAATGCACGTCGAGAACAGCTACAACAGCCGGAAATCCAGCCCAATGCTGCACATTACGTTTTGGCAAAACTTGAACAAGAACTGGGTGATAACTTTCTGTTAGTGACACAAAATATTGATAACCTGCATGAACGAGCGGGAAGCCAGCGTATTATTCATATGCATGGTGAACTCCTGAAAGTCCGTTGCTGTCAATCTGGGCAGGTCATTGAGTGGACATCGAAACTGTCTATGGAAGATCGCTGTCATTGCTGTCAATTTCCCTCGTTACTGCGTCCCCATGTTGTGTGGTTCGGGGAAATGCCGCTAGGGATGGAGCAAATTTATTCTGCTTTGGCTAAGGCAGATATTTTTATTGCTATTGGTACTTCCGGTCACGTTTATCCCGCGGCAGGTTTTGTGCATGAAGCGAAGTTATCCGGTGCTCATACTGTTGAACTGAATTTAGAGCCTAGTCAGGTTGAAAGTATGTTTGATGAAAAACATTATGGTAATGCTAGCGAAATAGTTACTCAATATATTCAATCACTACTCCAGCAGATGGATTGATATTTTCTCAGGTATACATCTTTAGCTATATTCAGCCATGTTCCCCAGCCACATTGTTAGCTATGTGACTGGGGTACTCACTGATACTGCTTTTTCACCAATACTGCTTTAATAAAACTTAGAATTT
The DNA here is from genome assembly GCF_040838225.1 of Xenorhabdus sp. SGI246. Classification (NCBI taxonomy): domain Bacteria; kingdom Pseudomonadati; phylum Pseudomonadota; class Gammaproteobacteria; order Enterobacterales; family Morganellaceae; genus Xenorhabdus; species Xenorhabdus sp. SGI246. Next base: position 91,317 of record NZ_JBFPEZ010000047.1, on the reverse strand, counting down.
AATTTAGTCATTGATCGGTCAATTATCAAAATACCAATAACCACTATTAACTAAGGCGGTAAGCAAGCTGATAAAGCATACATCATCAATGGCATCGCCCAGAATATCAGCATTGACACTATCATATTGGCAAAGTGCATCAGCCGCTTGCAAATGCGGTGTGTCCATCTGTTCACCATTAACGAAACATTTATCACCGACACGCAAAGCACGTAATCCACTCAGACGAGTCAGTCTTTCACCCTGTTTGAGTAATTCATAGATTTCGTCACTTTCATAGGGTGGTTCTGGTGGAGCAATATCCAGTTCATGACGTGACTGAGAGATAAACTCCCCAAACCAGTTTTGGAATGTTTCAGGTTGATCCAGTAAATCTCGCATCATGGCACGCAAGGTGGTCAGTTCATTTTCCTGAATTAGCGCGGGATTATCACGGAATGTCAGTTCAGGATCACTATAACGGTGGCTTCCTAACTCATTTGCCAGAATATAGTCGGCAAAACCACTAAATAATTCACGGGCATTCGGGGCGCGGAAGCCTACAGAATAATTTAGTGAATCTTCGATAGAATAACCTTCATGTGGGTAACCAGGTGGAATATAAAGGATATCTCCCGGCAGCATTTCTTCATCAATAATGGCTTCAAAAGGTTCAACTTGTAATAAGTCGGGGTGAGGACAATGCTGTTTCATCGGGATCTTGTCGCCAACACGCCAGCGTCTACGACCTTGTCCCTGGATAATAAATACATCATATTGATCAAGATGAGGGCCGACACCACCGCCCGGAACGGAGAAAGAAACCATCAAATCATCCATCCGCCAGTCAGAAAGTACCCGGAACGGTTTCATCAGTGCAGAAGAGGGGTGATGCCAATGATTAACGGCTTGTACGAGTAGTGACCAATTTTTATCGCTCAGATGGTCATAGCTTTCAAATGGCCCATGAGAAACTTCCCAGTGACTGTTTTTCTGGCTGACTAAACGGCTATCGATTTCGTTTTCCATTGCCAATCCAGCCAGTTCATCGGGAGACAGTGGGTCGATAAATTGCTGGAAACCCTGTTTGATCAGCAGTGGTCGTTTTTGCCAATGATTCTGCAAAAACGTCTGCCAGTCCAGATTCAGCTTATAATTCATGGTGATATCCTGAGTGACAAGAAAATTTCTGGCTATTATAACGGATAGTCAATGGAGTTATCAGATTTGGATGAAATATTTCGAGCCTGCTCCCATTAAACACGAGTTGTTAATGAGAGTTGTCAGGGAGCATTATTCGCTATCCGTTGGTTTCGGAAGGTTACACTCACTCTGGCACCTCCCAAATGACTATGGCTAATGTTAATATTACCCTCATATTGTTCCACAATTTCTGAGGCGATCGATAACCCCAATCCTTGTCCCGGACGTAACGTATCTGCTCTTAGGCCACGTTCGAAAACGATACTGCGTTTATCGGGAGGAACACCTGGCCCATCATCATTAATAATAATGGTAATGAAATTTTCACCTGTCAGAGCAGTGACTTCGACAAACTCCAGACAATATTTACAGGCATTCTCCAAAATATTCCCAATGACTTCCAAAAAGTCATTTTTTTCACCTAACCAAGTCAGTTCAGGGGAAATATCTAAGGTGATGTTAACACCTTTGTGTTGATAAACTTTTGTCAATGCATTGATAAGGCTATCGAGTAAGGTTGGAACTGAAAAAACTTTTTTTAGAATGAGGTTGTGATCGTTGTATATATTGGCTCGATGTAAGTAATAACCAATTTGTTGGGAAATCCGGTCAATTTGTTCAAGCATGATTGGCTCAGCTTGTTCAATGGTCATCTGTTCACTTGAGCGAAGGGAGCGGAGTGTGGATTGCAGCACCGCCAGGGGAGTTTTCAGGCTATGTGTCAAATCAGATAAGGTTGTTCGATATTTCGTATAACGCTGACGCTCATTGTCCAATAGTGCATTCAAGTTCTTAATCAAACCCTTTAATTCGGATGGAGGGTTTTCATCTAATTCTTCACGTTCACCTTTTTCCAGAGAGCTTATTTGAAAAATTAACGACTTAATCGGACGTAAACTCCAGTCAGCCGCAAGCCAGATCAATGGAGCAACTAAAATCAGATTGGCAATCAATACATATCCAAACCATTCCCAGATTTTTTCTGACGGCAGTATATTCTGTGGAAGGGTATTGATAACAGCAATAGTCATTGCAGGGAGAGTATCAGTGGCTGGATAAATATTGATAGCAACAGAATAAGTTAATAGCTCTCTTTCATCTATATTATCACTATTGGTAATAATCTTGTTGTTATTGCCACTCTTGTTTTTTTTGCTGATATTGTTCTTTTTATTGGTATCAGCATGATTATTTTTTGTATGTTTATTGTCTGATTCAGAATATAACTTAGAATTTATATCTGCATAATAAGCCTCTAATTCATATAGGCCATTCTTTTTCAGCCAGCCAGAGGGGATTTTTTTTTCAAGCTCTGGTGCGTAATGCTGACGCCAGAGGATTTTATTTTTATCGTCATAAATCAGAGTTAATGAGCGATTATCTGTGTGGAAATTTACAGGCAAAAGAATATCCAGCCTATTTTCTTTCCATCTGGCAAGGGAATAAAATAAATTACTCTGGTTACTGAGTATTGCATAAGTATCATTATCTAAACGCATTAAATACCCGACAATCGCGACAATTCCATATGGCAAAGTCAATGCGAGAATAATCACTGTCGTCGCCATGAGAAATCGTGTTCTCAGAGAGACATGCTTTCTCGGTAATTTAAACATTACGTTATTTCACATCAAAACGATAACCTTGGCCACGGACAGTAACAATAACCTCATCCGGCCATTCGTTCAGTATTTTTTTTCTTAAACGCCCCATTAGTACATCAATTGTATGACTTTCACGTAATTCAGCGTCAGGATACAACTGCCTCATCAATAGTTCCTTACTGACAACTTTACCATTATTACGCATCAAGGTTTCAATAATCGTATATTCGAAGGCGGTCAATTTTATTTTTTTACCATTAACAGAAAACTCCTTACGTGAGAGATCGATTAAAAACGGCGGTAATTCGGCAACTTGAGATGCTAATCCGCTATTACGACGCATCAGGGCTTGTATACGCGCATTAATTTCCTCTAGTTGGAAAGGCTTAGTAACGTAATCATCTGCTCCGGCATTCAGCACAGTCACTTTTTCTTGCCAGCTTTCACGGGCAGTGAGAATGAGAATGGGGATATTAATATGATCGCTACGCCAGCGTTTAATTAAACTCAAACCATCTTCTCCTGGTAATCCCAGATCAATGATTGCGACATCAGGGTGGTTTTCTTTCAGGTAATAATCTGCCTCTTTTGTATCTTCGGCAGCATCAACCTGATGGCCAATATCCCGGAGCTGTACTTTTAGGTGATGGCGAAGTAATGCATTATCTTCAACTATTAATATTCGCATAATGATTCCTTATGCTAACCAGTAAAATTTATCAAATAAATCTTAAATAGCCAGATAGTCAAATTAATCAGTGGATTTAAATAGATTATAGATATACTGTTATGATTAAACCAACTATAGTAACTATTCAGTCTATTGTTGGTATGTTAATGAATGAATTGTCAAAAACAATAAGTTGATTCAATAATAGCTTATAACTTTACAACTTATTTATATTTCATATAAGATTTGACTATTTTGCAATACATGAACGGGAATTTTCCCGTTCACGATTATATAAATAAAAGCGCTTTATTTTAATTTATTGACCAGTAATTCAGCATAGCCAATATAATTTGCAGGGGTCATAGATTTAAGACGTATTTTTTCTTCTTCTGGAAGTTCAAGGTTATCAATAAAACTTTTCATTCCCTCGGCATCAACACGTTTACCACGTGTTAATTCTTTTAGTTTTTCATAAGGTTTCTCAATACCATAACGACGCATGACAGTCTGAATTGGTTCTGCCAGAACTTCCCAATTCTGATCCAGTTCATCCAACAGGTGTTGCTCGTTGACTTCCAGCTTGCTCAGACCTTTCATGGTAGATTGATACGCGATTAATGTATATCCCAGACCAACCCCCAGATTACGTAATACTGTGGAATCAGTCAGATCACGTTGCCAACGTGAAACCGGAAGCTTGCTGGCAAGATGGCCAAATACCGCATTTGCCAACCCCAGATTTCCTTCAGAATTTTCAAAATCAATTGGATTGACTTTGTGTGGCATGGTGGAGGAGCCAATTTCGCCAGCGACTGTTTTTTGCTTGAAATGGTTAAGGGCAATATAACCCCAGATATCGCGATCGAAATCAATCAGGATGGTATTGAAACGCGCGATACAATCAAATAGTTCGGCAATGTAATCATGTGGTTCGATCTGAGTGGTATATGGATTCCATTGAATACCCAGAGAAGTCACGAATGATTCACTAAACTGGAGCCAATTAACTTCAGGATAGGCTGACAGATGGGCATTATAGTTGCCGACAGCGCCGTTGATTTTACCCAGAATTTCAATTTGACTGAGTTGACGGAATTGGCGTTCCATGCGGTAAGCCACATTCGCAAATTCTTTACCAACAGTGGAAGGTGTTGCAGGTTGCCCGTGTGTACGTGACAACAAAGGTAAGTCACGGTAATCATGAGCCATGCGCTTAATAGCATCGATCAACTGACGCCATTGTGGTAGCAGTACTTCCTCGCGGGCAGTTTTAAGCATCAATGCATGTGACAGATTATTGATATCTTCTGAGGTGCAAGCAAAGTGAATAAATTCAGTAACTTGATTTAAAGCAGGAATGTGAGCTACTTTTTCTTTCAGAAAGTATTCAACGGCTTTAACATCATGGTTAGTGGTACGTTCAATTTCCTTGATACGTAATGCATCCTGTTCATTAAAATTTACAATGATTTCATCAAGGTAAGCGTTTGCGTTTGCATCAAAAGCAGGAACTTCTGCGATTTCTGTTGTGGCAGCCAGTTTTTGTAGCCAACGTACTTCAACCTGCACGCGGAATTTCAGTAAGCCGAACTCACTAAAAATAGCGCGCAGTGCGCTAACTTTATCGCCGTAACGGCCATCAATAGGAGAAACAGCGGTCAGTGAGGATAATTCCATTAGTAGAAACTCCCGGATCTTATTTAACGATTTATTTAACAACGAGCAAGAATGTCTTTTGCCTGTCGGATCAGGCGCTGACGTGAAAACATAAATTGCAGACGGCTACCGCCTACTTGTTGCCATAATACGGCGCTACGAATACCTGCCAGTAATGCAGCACGGACTTTTGCCTGAACTAACGTATTACGCAAGACATCAGGAGAACCCATAACCTGAATACGTGGCCCTAATGGACTGATAACATCGACATAAATGCCAGCGAGAGCATTGAGCATTCCTTCGGACATAGGCTCAAAGTACGCTTGTTGGCGTTCTAGCTGAGAGATACGCTTAGTCAGTTCATTGGTTGCTGATGAATTTTTGCTTAGGCGACGTTCCAGTGCCATTATGCTTAAAACGTAGCGGGTAAGCTCAGCGGAAACGCCGCTGTTTGTGCCATTGAGCATTCCCATAACAGCATCAAGGCCAATGCGCAGATTGCGAGTTTCATTGCCAAAGACATCCAATGTGGAAGCCGGACTCATGTTCAGGATACTGTTGAGTGTTATTTCAAAAGCGTTGGCATCACATTGCCCTTCGTGGGCCAGTTGCTGTACTAGACGAGCTGACTGGCAGATACCTGCCAGCGCTAATGTAATGTCGTAATAATTTTTGGCCACGATTACTCCTGTATACGTTGTTCGATCACACCACCGCCGAGACAAATTTCTCCCTGATAAAACACAGCAGATTGGCCGGGGGTGACGGCGGCAACGGGGCTATCAAAATGAACCTCAATTTTATCTTCACTCAAAGGAATGACGGTACAAGGGATATCCTGCTGACGATAACGTGTTTTTACCGCGCAGCGGATTTCAGTTTTCAGTGGTTGACGCTCAACCCAATGAAGTTGTTGTGCAATTAAACCGACAGACATCAGACGGGGATGCTCATGCCCCTGAGCAACAATCAGCGTATTATTTTCAACATCTTTATCAACAACATACCAGGGGTCTTCATTGCCATTTTTAGTTCCTCCGATACCTAACCCTTTGCGCTGACCGAGCGTATGGTACATCAGGCCAGTATGTTGCCCGATAGTTTGTCCATCAACGGTGACAATCTGGCCGGTTTGGGCTGGCAGATAACGCCCCAGAAAATCACGGAACTTACGTTCACCAATAAAACAGATACCTGTGGAATCTTTTTTCTTTGCTGTGATCAGCCCTATTTCTTCGGCGATGCGGCGAACTTCAGGTTTCTCAAGTTCCCCGACTGGAAATAAACTTTTTGCAACCTGCTGGTGACTCAGGGTATATAAGAAATAGCTTTGATCTTTATTGCCATCAAGGCCACGAAGTAACTGGCTGATACCATCCACATCCCGACGCCGGACGTAATGACCCGTTGCAATGTAATCAGCACCTAAGTCTTCTGCGGCAAATTCTAAGAATGCCTTGAACTTAATTTCTTTGTTGCAGAGAATATCTGGGTTTGGAGTTCTGCCTGCTTTGTATTCAGCAAGAAAATGTTCAAATACATTATCCCAATACTCGGCTGCAAAATTGATAGTGTGTAGTTCAATACCCAGTTTGTCACACACTGCCTGAGCATCATTAAGGTCAGCGGCGGCTGAGCAATATTCTTCATCGTCATCTTCTTCCCAGTTTTTCATAAACAGGCCAGCTACCTGATAACCCTGTTTTTGCAGTAAGTAAGCGGAAACGGATGAATCAACACCACCGGACATCCCGACGATGACTTTTTTCTGGCTGTTATCTGACATGGATATATCTCACTGCGGAAAAACATAAACGTAATACTGTAGCACGTTGGCAGGCAAGGTGCACCAAACGTCTTTACGCTCTTGTGATTTACTTTCCATTTAATAAGAAACTATTTGGCAAAAGGTGGCCCATAGCTACCCAATATTGTTAATGGATAAGCCTTATTTTTTAAATAACTCCGTACACTTTCAGCAACCAGAGGTGAGCGTAGTTGTGAACTATTGATGATTTCTTCTGCGCTGAGCCAATGACAGCAATGAATATCACTGTCCTGGGGAGCCGTATTCACGGTCTTTTCCAATTCAATCAGAAACAAAAAACGAATAAAAGGTGTTCCATCAGGAGCGACCCATTGGTGTAATTTCAGTAATGCCTGTGGTTTAGCACGAATACCGGTTTCTTCCCATAATTCGCGTTCAGCAGCTTCCAGTAATGTTTCATCAGCTTCAAGATGACCAGCAGGCTGATTCCAGAGAGGTTTGCCATTGATAAGCTCTTCAACAACTAAGAATTGATCTTTTGCATGTACTATGCAGGCAACAGTGATATGTGGACTAAACAAAATCAATTTCCCTCCATTCTCCAGGGGACAGATCCCCCAACTGTAATGAACCCATACTGAAGCGGATAAGACGTAATGTTGGAAAACCAATATGAGCTGTCATTCTACGTACCTGGCGATTACGACCTTCAAAAAGCGTAATTTTCAACCAGCTCACTGGGATGCTTTTTCTTTCCCGAATTGGTGGTGTGCGTTCCCAAAGCCAGACGGGTTCCTCTACTAATTCTGCTCCAGCGGGGAGTGTTGGACCATCTTTCAGAATAATACCGTTGCGCAGCTTGTTAAGTGCGGCTTCATCGGGTATTCCTTCTACTTGAACATAATAAACTTTGGCCGTTTTTTTTCTGGGTTGCGTTAATTTGGCCTGTAATTTTCCATCATTAGTTAAAACCAACAACCCTTCACTGTCACGATCCAGACGACCTGCTGCATAGACATCATTAAAAGGAATAAAATTTTTTAATGTTGTTCTTCCTGTCTCATCTGTGAATTGGGGGAGAACGTCATAAGGTTTATTAAAGATCAACACCCGCCGGGGACCAGTAATTCTTTTTGAGGGAGCGCTATTTTTTCTTTGACTGAATCGATTAAGTTTGCGTTTTTTAATAGAAAAATTTGTCATGATAAGTTATTGCTCAAAATGAAGGGGATATTATACCTGAAATCTGCGCCCATTGGCGTTTGCAGAATATTCAAGTAGTATTGACACGTCCCTTACAAAAAATTAACAAGGCATTGCGCTTACTTGAAAGGAGAGGTTAATGGAAAGCAAAGTAGTTGTTCCGGCGGAAGGTGAAAAAATTACTTTTGATACCAAAGGTAAATTAAATGTTCCGAATAACCCGGTAATCCCTTATATCGAAGGGGATGGTATTGGTGTTGATGTAACGCCGGTCATGCTGAAAGTAGTTGATGCTGCGGTTCAGAAAGCGTATCGCGGTGAGCGCAAAATTTCCTGGATGGAAATCTATACAGGAGAAAAATCTACCCATGTTTACGGTAAAGATGTTTGGTTACCGGATGAAACTCTGGATCTAATCCGTGAATATCGTGTTGCAATCAAAGGTCCTCTGACAACCCCGGTTGGCGGCGGTATTCGTTCTCTGAATGTTGCATTGCGTCAACAGCTAGATTTGTACGTCTGCCTGCGCCCGGTTCGTTACTATCAAGGTACACCAAGCCCTGTTAAACATCCTGAATTAACTGACATGGTTATTTTCCGTGAGAATGCGGAAGATATTTATGCCGGTATTGAATGGAAAGCAGGATCTGCGGAAGCTGATAAAGTCATCAAATTCTTGCAGAATGAAATGGGTGTTTCTAAAATCCGCTTCCCTCAGCAATGTGGCATTGGTGTAAAACCATGCTCAGAAGAAGGCACTAAACGTTTGGTGCGTTCTGCGATTGAATATGCAATTGATAATGACCGTGAATCAGTGACTTTGGTTCATAAAGGCAACATCATGAAATTTACCGAAGGTGCCTTTAAGGATTGGGGTTATGAATTAGCGCGTACTGAATTTGGTGGTGAGCTGCTGGATGGTGGCCCGTGGGTGAAGATCAAAAACCCTAAAACCGGTAAAGATATTATTATCAAGGACGTAATTGCAGACGCGTTCCTGCAACAGATCTTGCTGCGTCCTGCTGAGTATGACGTTATCGCTTGTATGAACCTGAATGGTGATTACATTTCTGATGCTCTGGCGGCACAAGTAGGTGGTATCGGTATTGCTCCTGGTGCAAATATTGGTGATGAATGTGCTCTGTTCGAAGCAACACATGGCACAGCACCTAAATATGCAGGTCAGGATAAAGTAAACCCAGGTTCAGTAATCCTCTCTGCTGAGATGATGCTGCGCCATATGGGATGGTTCGAAGCTGCTGACTTAATCATTAAAGGAATGGAAGGTGCAATTGCTGCCAAGACAGTGACTTATGACTTCGAACGCCTGATGGAAGGTGCTAAGCTGCTGAAATGTAGTGAATTTGGTGATGCAATTATCTCTCATATGTGATTAATTACTTAATGAAATAGATAACGGGGGCTTAATAGTTCCCGTTTTTTATTATTCACTGAAAGTCACGCCCACAGGACGTAGCTTTCAGTGAGTAATGAATTGATTGTGAAATGTGTGGAAATATGGCTTGACCTCAAGTTAACTTAAGGTTTTAGAGTGTACACATTCGTTAATGAAAATAAGTAGGAAATATATTTTCATGTATTGGTAAGCGGTTTAATTATATATAATTTCAAAATAAAAATAATCATCAGGTTGAAAATAAAAAATATAAATATTTTAAGTCAAGTCATAAGGAGAATGTCATGATCCCAAAATCAGCGGTATTAAGAGTTGCCAGGCCTACTGATAATCTTAAAGTTATTACTGATATGTATGTTAACGGTTTAGGCTTTAAATTATTAAATGAATTTCAGGGGCATAATGATTTTGATGGTTCTATAATTGGGCACGAAAAACATAATTATCATTTAGAATTTACTCATCACCATGGAACTACAGTTGGGCGTGCACCAACAAAAGATAATCTGCTGGTTTTTTATTTCAGTGAAAAGAGTATTTGGGAGCAATGTTGTCAACGTATGATAGATGCAGGTTTTAAGGAGGTTCCATCGTACAATGATTATTGGGATGTAGTCGGAAAAACTTTTGAAGATATAGATGGTTATAGGGTTGTTCTTCAAAACAGTGAATGGGCTGACTAAGAGTTTTTTCATTAAAGTAATTATTATTGAATTTACCGTCTAATAAATTTATACAAGTTAGTAGCAATTTTCATAATACTCGGAATATGATTCGCAGGCCGTACTTATAAATATCAATTAACCTCAATATAATTTTTCTCGCGATTGTTATTCCAAAAGTAAATACTCAGAGAGCGACGAAATTTCGTCGCTCCAGAGCTCATTAGCGGGAATGCTGAGATAAGGCATGTTTTGTTTGGATTTTACAGCTTTCAACTGATTTAACGAGCGATTCGTCAAAGTGGCGATTAGTTGGGAACGTTTGTTTATTCTTTCTGACTCCAATAACCGTTTGTTTGATTGATGCAACGAACTCATCTTTATTGGAATGAATTTCTTTAAGATTTAATCCTTTTTTGTGTAGCAGTTTGAGGATTTTTTGGGCTATTACATCTGGTGAGTCATTAGTTTTGAATGCTTCAACAGAAGCCTTACCAAACAAATCACAATAAGTTTCTGCGATCTTATCTACATTTGCCTGCGCGGCATAAGAGAAGAATGAGAATGGGATCAAAAAAAGTGGTAATAAAAAACGTTTCATAAATTCCCCTTTATCAGCTATACCGTGATAGTAGCGATAACATTAACAATAGTACATTATCCATCATTTGCCTTGCATCTTTATGGTGACAGTGTGTATTGATTCGAGCATAGTCAGCGTTTCTGCTCTGTACATCGTTCTTTCTTACAATGGATGCGGAGTAATTTAATGAGATCATTTTTACTATCAGTATTGATGCGGGTGAGTAATTTGACATTTTTATCAGTAACATTGAGTGCATCAACTTCAAGATAGTTTCCTGAACCTGCGGTGAGTTTTGAGACAATTAGCTCTTTGGCTCCATCACCATCAATGTCTGCAAACATTACTCTTGGTTTACCATTATCTTCGAACAGCGAACCATTACGGGAAAAAACTGCGCCAGTACTAAAATCTGTTAACTCCTGATCTTTGAAAACGGCAATGGAATAACTACCAATTGATGCACTTTCCAAGTCACCGGTTGAGATAACCGCAAATTTTTTATCAGGTAAATTAATCAATGCCCCATCTTTCGCAAAGGTTGTATGTGATAAAAATAGAGTGAGCAGAATTGGGAGCACGGAAAACTTTAACTTCTTATCTATAAGCATAGTCAATACCTCATTGATTCGTGTTTTTCTTCAATGTGCAGATGGTAAAAGTTGAGAGTAGGAATTTATATCGTAGCATGGATTTCAAAAGCTGATAGTGTTGATGAAGAAAGGATAAATCAAGAAGATTATGCTGAGGAAATAGAACCAGGAGGAATGGAGTTTAATATTAGTTATTATTTTTTCTTATGTTTTATTGACTATTAAAAGATATGATTATTGGAATAAATTGGCGGGAAATATTTCATAATATAGGTGAGTTTTACTGTAATTAATAAAATTTATTCTAGTGAAGATAAACAGTTATTTTATAAATGATCGCCTGAATATGATACTTTTATTGTTTTTAATTTTAAAATAGACAAAGTTAACGGGAGTAAAAACTCCCGTCTTATTAATTTTGACATATATCAAGCTCTATGTACTGTTTTTTTCAATTTTTTCTACAATTTTGTTGTATTCTTTCCAGATAACAGATAATGGTGAGTTTAAGCAGCAAATAGAGATAGAACCGCCTGTTGCTGGATGATACTCATATTTCGACTTTCCTCTATATACCCGTTTTGGCAGAATATTGTCCGCTGGATTTTTTCTTTTTCTTTCTAACATCAATCATAACCTCACTAGCAGATTATCTGATGGCCAGATAGTGGAATATTAATATCTTACTAACTTGTTGTTTTTGTTTCCAATGTAAAAATAACAATTGAAAATCTTAATATGTAATGGTGGCTTTTTCCAATTATCACAGCATTAAAATTTAATAATCTCATTTGAAGAAAAATATTGCTATATGTTTTCGCAAATTCAAGAGATTTCAATATTAAATTTTGTAATTATTTTAGTGTTTTTAATGAATGTTTTATAACTACGCGGGTAGAATGGAAGTATAGAGTGAGTTAAGAATAAACAGTGAATTGTGCGGCTGAGAGGGAGTAACAAACATCAATGAAAGTATATTATTATGGAAGTTTTGTATTGTATTACGTTTTAAAAATTTTGTTCCTTTGTTTGTTGGTTGTTGTAATTGTGTATACAACTTGTTGCTTAATATGTGTGCATTAAATATCTTTGAGAGTACCGAAATGGGGAGTTTATCAATCGGGAATTGTGATTAAGAGGCTTAAAATTGGGCTGTGGGAACTCATGTAACTTAATGTAAATGTTCATAAATGCTAAAGTAAATGTAAAAAATTCATTAAAAGTTACCCATTGAAATAGATATTGTGTTACATTCTTTCCGTTTTACTGGCTAGTATCTCTGTGTTTCATGCACAGAATTGTGTTACTTGTTAATTATAAAGAATATTAAGCACAATAAACTCTCTATGGATACTACATTTATGGTCAGCTAATGTTTGCTAACTACTAAGGGGAAAATATCTTGATGGATCTGATTAACAGCATTAACAGCATTCTTTGGGACTACGTATTAATATACTTGCTTCTGGGGGTTGGCCTTTACTTCACACTACGCTCTGGCTTCATACAGCTTCGTCATTTTGGTCACATGTTTTCAGTTCTGAAACATAGTAATAAATCAGATAGTTCAGGTATCTCATCTTTTCAGGCTTTATGTACCAGCCTTGCGGCACGTGTAGGAACAGGTAATCTTGCAGGGGTTGCAATTGCAATAACTGCTGGTGGTCCGGGGGCTATTTTTTGGATGTGGGTTGTTGCATTTATTGGTATGTCAACTTCTTTTGTGGAAAGCACGCTTGCCCAGTTGTACAAGACGAAAGACGATCAAGGAAATTATCGTGGTGGCCCGGCCTATTATATGGAGAAAGGGTTGAAGCAGCGATGGATGGGAATATTGTTTTCTGTTTTCCTTATTATCGCGTTTGGTCTTGTATTTAATGCCGTTCAGGCAAATTCAATTGCGGAAGCGGCTTCCTTTGCCTTCGATATTAATCCCTTGTATGTCGGTATTGTCTTAGTCATCATTAGTGGCATGATTATTTTTGGCGGATTGCGTTCAATTGCACGAGTTGCTGAATTCGTTGTGCCATTTATGGCGGGGGCTTATTTAATATTGGCATTTTGGGTTGTTGGCCACAATATTGAACGTATTCCTGATGTATTTGCATTGATTATTAAGAGTGCCTTTGGTCTTCAGGAAGCGATAGCAGGAACATTGGGATATGGTGTTTCCCAAGCTATGCTGCAAGGGGTTCAAAGGGGATTGTTCTCGAATGAAGCGGGAATGGGTTCTGCACCAAATGCAGCGGCTTCTGCGTCTCCATATCCTCCACATCCTGCTTCACAGGGATATGTGCAGATGTTGGGGGTATTTATGGATACGATCGCCATTTGTAGTGCTACTGCGATCATTATCCTTTCTTCAGGTATCCTTAATGAAAATGTCACCACTATCAGTGGGATTGAATTGACTCAACGCGCATTATCATCCGCAGTTGGTCATTGGGGAACAACTTTCGTTGCCATTGCTATTTTCTTTTTTGCCTTTACATCAATTATTGCTAACTACGCTTATGCTGAAAGTAACATGATATTCCTGGAGCGTAACCATACCGCAGGTCTGTTCATTTTACGTCTGGCTGCATTAGGTATGGTGATGTTTGGTACAATGGCAGATGTACCATTAGTTTGGAATATGGCAAATATATCCATGGCTTGTATGGCTATTGTGAACCTGGTTGCTATTCTTTTGTTATCAGGTATTGCGATGAAATTGGCGAAAGATTATAACAAGCAAAGGAGAGCGGGTCAGTTGCCAACCTTCGATATCAATATGTATCCAGAAATTCAAAAGCAAGTTGAAAAAGGTATATGGGATAACGGCTCAGTTCAGGATAACCAGAAGCGAGTTGAGGTTAAGGCAGATATTCATTAATCAGTGTTGCTTACAATAACGAAGAGAGTGGATATCGTTAGAAGCAGTAATTTATAAAACTAACAAAATAAATGTATTAGCCGGATATTCTGTGTTCAATTGATATCCGGCTTTTATTTTTATTGTAATTTCATCTACTCTATGTAGCACATCATTCAATTTTTTTCGGTTATTATTGTTTTAATATGATGAGAGAAATTTTAATAGGTGTATTCCTTACGTTATTGATTGGTTGCGGTCATCAAACTCCATTAGAAGAAAGAGACAATTATCTTATTGACCATTCTTATTCATATTCGACCAGGCAGGACCTTGAATCGGTCAAATTTCTTGTGTTGCACTATACAGCATTGAATGATCGGAACTCTCTACATGTTTTGACGGATGGTAATGTCAGTGTTCAATATCTGATCCCATCTCAGCCTAAGTATAAGAATAATGAGCCGATTATCTTTCAATTATCCTCTGAGAAAGAAAAAGCCTGGCATGCGGGTAGAAGTGAGTGGAGGGGATATAAGAATTTAAACAATTATTCTATTGGCATAGAAATTGTCAATTGTGGTTTTAAGCAATATTTTATTAAAAAAGAGTGGTGCATATATCACCCATCACAAATTGATGCCTTGATCAGGTTGGCAAAAGATATCATTCGCAGACATAAAATCGAGGCAGTGAATGTGGTTGGTCATTCTGATATTGCACCACTTCGGAAAGAAGATCCGGGTCCTGTTTTTCCGTGGCGGGAGCTTTATGAGCAAGGTATTGGTGCCTGGCCTGATCTTGCTACAGTAAATAGATACTTAGCTAGCAGATTGCCAGATACTCTGGTCCCTGTTATTGGAATACAAAAAGCCTTATCTGCTTACGGCTATTCCATTCCCCAGACTGGTTTTCTGGATGAAGATACTCGGAAGATAATTCAGGGGTTTCAGATGCATTTTCGTCCGTCAGATATTCGGGGTAATCCCGATGCAGAAACTGAAGCGATAGCTTTGGCATTAGTCGAAAAGTACAAATGAAATGATACTGAATGTAGTAGCAGTACTATGCTGTCTGACGACTGAGAGAGATTAGGGCTGGTGAAATTGCGGCCTGATATCAATATCTGGCCGCAAAATAGCGTGTTTCATGATTAGCAATTGTAAGTGAGATGCAGAGGAAGTTTAACTTCGAGTTCTATATCTGTACTTTGACGAAAGTCGTAAGGTGTAATGCCATATTCTTTACGAAACATATAAGTAAAGTGAGATTGAGAGCCGAAGCCAAAATCCAGGGCGATATCAAAAATGGGTAGGGAGCTGTTTTTCAGAAGGTGCACAGCACCCGCTAATCGACGTTGGCGTATATATTTACCAAGTGAGATCCCGGTAACTTCCTTGAATATTTTCTGCATGTGCCAAAGCGAATAGCCAGAGTAAGCAGCAAGTTCTTCAAGATGGATGACTCGCCCAAGGTGATTTTCTATCCATTTACTTAGTGCACATACAAGTGCTAAGTGATTATCCTGTGGCATTACAATTATAAATTGGTTAAAGGTGAGAGGAAGTATACACAACTTTTTTTCAATATTTTAGTTTTATACTTACTGGATGATAGTACACCTAATTTTATGCTTATTGATGGATATGTATTACAAGCACTGTGATTGAAGATTTGAATTGGGAAGCTGCACTATTATCCAATATTTGCTTTTTTGATATACATCCTAACAATTCTCTTGCAAGTAGGTATGTTAACGTTCATTTTCGGTATTCACTCTTCGTGAATGATGCTTTAATATTCACTTGATTTGAATTAGTAAACTAATTATTGGATTAAAATCAGAGTCTGTCTTGGTAGCAACCATACCAGGGTAGTTTGGCTACGACAGATCACATACAGATTACACAATGATAGAGGAAATATAAGATTTCTTCGGCCTGTTCAGGTCCACAACGACAAATAAAATAGTTTAAACCGGTTCCAAGCATCATAAAGAGGACTAGATGACAGGACAAATAGAACAATCTACGCTTAAGCGTGGTTTAAAGAACAGGCATATCCAGCTTATTGCTCTCGGTGGCTCAGTAGGAACAGGGTTATTTTTGGGCATTGCTCAAACGATAAAAATGGCCGGGCCTTCGGTTCTTCTTGGGTATGCCATTAGTGGGTTTATTGCATTTTTGATAATGCGTCAATTGGGTGAAATGGTTGTTGAAGAGCCAGTAGCGGGTTCCTTTAGCCACTTTGCATATAAATATTGGGGTAATTTTGCAGGCTTTCTATCCGGTTGGAATTACTGGGCAATGTTTATACTTGTTGGGATGGCGGAACTCACCGCTGTTGGTATGTATATCCAATATTGGTGGCCTGAAACTCCAACATGGGTTTCTGCTGCGATATTCTTTGTGCTGATTAATGCTGTAAACTTGATTAATGTCAGGTTATATGGGGAAGCTGAGTTCTGGTTTTCTATTATCAAAGTGGCAGCTATCATCGGAATGATCGTTTTTGGTTCTTATCTGCTCATTTCTGGCATGGGAGGGCCACAGGCCAGTGTCACTAACTTATGGCAACAGGGCGGTTTTATGCCTAATGGCGTTGTCGGCCTGATTATGGCAATGGCTGTTATCATGTTTTCATTTGGTGGCTTGGAAACTGTCGGAGTCACTGCGGCAGAGGCTGAAAACCCTGAAGTTAATATACCAAAGGCAACCAATCAGGTTGTTTATCGTATTTTGCTGTTTTATATCGGTGCGTTGTTTATTTTACTTTCTCTCTATCCGTGGAAGGATGTTGTGGAGGGAGGCAGTCCATTTGTTTTGATTTTCCATAACCTGAATAGCTTTTGGGTCGCAAATGTCCTGAATATTGTTGTATTGACTGCGGCGTTGTCTGTTTATAACAGTGGCGTTTATTGTAATAGCCGGATGTTGTATGGCCTGGCGAAACAAGGTAATGCACCGAGTATTTTGACAAAAGTGAACAAACGTAGTGTTCCCGTTTTGTCAATTGGATTGTCGGCGTTGGCTACATCAATAGGCGTATTGATTAATTATATTATGCCTGGTAAAGCATTTGAGCTTTTGATGGCATTGGTAGTTACAACGCTGGTGATTAACTGGATTATGATCTGCATATCACACTTGAAATTTCGCGCTGCAAAAAATGCAGAAGGTGTTAAGACAAAATTCCAGGCATTTTGGTATCCATTTGGTAATTTTCTCTGTTTAATTTTCTTGGCTTTTATTCTTGTTATTATTCTGATGATGCCTGATATACGTATATCAGTTATTCTGATGCCGTTTTGGATCGGGATATTATGGGTAGGTTATTTATCTTCCAAATCAAATAAAGTTAAAACATAAATTGTCTTGCTGAAATACGTACATTTTTCCAGCCGGGCATAATGCCCGGCTGATTTTTATAATGAAACCAATTTTATTAGAGCGTTATGGTAAAGTGTTATTTCAGCAAAAGAAAATTGTTTAAAAATCTCCCTATAAAATTGCATATAAAATGAATGTTATCCTATAATGATATTTACTGTAGGTTGATATCTGAACAATTTGTTATTTAAAGCCCAGTCACTCCGGTATTATAAACATGATGTAATCATCTGACATATTGTGAGAATAGCAGGAGTTTAAAAGTTGTCGTATGAGTGTTTTAATTGAACAATATTTAATAAAGGCTAAACAAAACGTAAACTAGCCAAATTTGGAGTAATCATATTTTACTTTCAAACATTAACATAAAATTAGCTATCGTTTTATTGCTTCTTCAATTTATTTTGAAAGTTATAATTCTCTAGAGTACCTCTTAATAGGTGTAGAAAACAGAATTATATATTAAATAAGTAAAAATGATTTCATTAAGTTAATGTTTTATTTTTCTGTCAATTCATATGGTTGTGTAATATAAATGCTTTCGAACAATATTAAATCAGAATAGATATTAAGAATTTAAAATATGTGCGTTAGCTCGTGCACCTGAAAAAAATGGCTTGCGATTATATAAAGAGTATGTGATAAAACACCTGGGTAAACGAAGTACTGTTTCTGTTAATGAATAGCAGCAACGAATACTGGTTTGTTTCTTTTTATGCCAATCGGCGAATAAAGTGATTCAAAGGAAATTTTTGAAATGGCAAAAATCACTGGTACTGTGAAGTGGTTCAACGAGTCTAAAGGTTTTGGTTTTATTACGCCAGCTGATGGCAGCAAAGATGTATTTGTACATTTTTCTGCAATTATGAAAGATGGATTTAAAACATTATCCGAAGGCCAACAAGTTGAGTTTGAAATTCAGGATGGTCCTAAAGGTCCAGCCGCTGCAAATGTCACGACTTTATAGTAAGAAGTAGTAACAAATTTATTTTGGCTGGTATATTGGTGGCTGGCTGAATATATCTATCGTTAATCTTTTCCATTAATTAACGATAACATATTGCAAATATCACTCTATTGGGATACTAATAGAGTGATTTTTACTTTGGCTCGGGGCGTTCTGAATGAACTGAGAAGTACCCGTATTACCTGATCTGGATAATGCCAGCGTAGGGAAGTCTTGGTATCTCTGGTTTGATACCCGCTTTTCTTGGGCTGGTGGTAGGAATTACCATCATGAGAGTTAATTCATTGACCATTGCAGGAACCGATCCTAGCGGTGGTGCCGGCATTCAAGCCGATCTAAAAACATTTTCTGCACTTGGCGTATATGGAACAACTGTAATAACAGCTCTCGTTGCGCAAAATACAACAGGAGTGCAGACAGTTTACGATATTGAACCTAGCTTTATTTCTGCCCAACTTGAATCTGTACTTTCAGATGTCAGAATAGATAGTGTTAAGATCGGTATGTTGTCTAATTCTGCTAATGTTCATGCTGTTTCAGAAGCTTTCCACCGTTATCCGGTTCCTTATATTGTGTTAGATACCGTTATGCTGGCTAAAAGTGGTGATCCTTTACTATCGCAGGAAGCGGTAAAAGCCATGACAAAATTATTGTTGCCAATTGTCTCTTTAATTACACCAAATTTACCCGAAGCCGCAACGTTATTGAAATGCTCTCCTGCTGAAACAGAAGATGAAATGTTGCAACAAGGACGCGAATTGTTATCGATGGGATGCCAGGCTGTTTTATTGAAAGGAGGGCATTTGGGCAATAGAGAAAGTCCGGATTGGCTGTTTACATCTGAAGGAGAGTGGCGTTTTACGGCTCCCAGAGTGAATACACGCCATACACATGGAACGGGTTGCACGTTGTCGGCTGCTCTTACAGCGCTGCGGCCGCGTTATGCCGACTGGCAGAGTACAATACCCGTGGCAAAAGCCTATTTGCAGAATGCTTTAATGCAGGCAGATACGTTAGAGGTCGGGAAAGGAATAGGGCCTGTACATCATTTTCATCAATGGTGGTAGGAAATGTAGTAATAAACAGTAGTGGTAATAAACAGAGTTAGGAATTATCGCAACAATATCTTGATATTGTGATTAAAAATGGGGATATGAAATCCCCATTTTTAATACAGTAAATTAAGCAAATTCTATCAGGCGATGGTGACGCTTTTGTCAAGATACACATCTTGAACAGAATGGATCAATGAAACGCCTTCTTTCATTGATTTCTTAAATGCTTTGCGTCCTAGGATCAGTCCCATACCTCCGGCACGTTTGTTGATGACTGCGGTGCGGACAGAATCACTTAGATCATTCACCCCGGAAGCTCCGCCAGAATTGATCAGACCTGCACGTCCCATATAGCAGTTGGCGAGTTGATAGCGAACCAAGTCGATAGGGTGATCTGTTGTTAGATCAGTATAGACTCGTTTATCTGTGTGCCCGAAACTGATTGCGGTATATCCACCATTGGTTTCTGCCATTTTTTGCTTAACGATATCTGCGCCGATAGTCGCTGCCAGATGGTTTGCCTGACCAGTTAAATCGGCACTTGTATGGTAATCAACGCCATCTTTTTTGAAAGCTGAATTGCGTAAATAAGCCCACAACACAGTTACCATACCTAATTCATGCGCTCGTTCGAAAGCGGCAGAAATTTCCTCTATCTGGCGGCGTGATTCGGGAGAGCCGTAATAAATCGTAGCACCAACTGCAACTGCCCCTATATTAAACGCTTGCTCAACGCTGGCATACAAGGTTTGATCATATTGAGCCGGATAGGTCAACGTTTCGTTGTGATTGAGTTTCACTAGAAACGGGATCTTATGGGCATAGCGGCGAGAGACGGATGCCAGAACACCATAAGTTGAGGCAACACAGTTACATCCTGCTTCGATTGCTAATTCAACAATATTTTTAGGATCAAAATAGAGTGGGTTGGTTGCAAAAGAAGCACTTGCCGAGTGTTCAACACCTTGATCAACCGGCAAAATTGAAAGATAGCCAGTTCCAGCCAGGCGCCCGTGATTAAACAAAGTTTGCATTGAGCGTAATACAGAGTTTGGCCGATTATTTTCAATCATTACACGATCGACAAAATCTGTGCCTGGGAGGTAAAGATTTTCACGTGAAATGGTATTGCATTGATGTTGCAATAAACTTTCTGCGTCTTTTCCTAACAACTTCACTATATCAGTCATGTTTAACTCCAGTTTGCAAAAGGCGCTATTGATTGTTGTTTATATTTGTACTGAGTACAAGATAAGCAGAGAGGGAAACTGTAGTGGATCGCTTCAGTCGAAGTTATTTTTTTATAGTTAATGCTATGTTTATTAAAATTTCACTATTCCATGCCCATTATGCAGATACGCGCAATGAAATAATGTTGGTGCAATCTGTTGTGAATAAGTATTTCAAAGCGTTTTTTGATCGGCTAATCGAAAATGTATTTCTCTAAAAATTTCTTCAGAAATTTGAATAAACATGAATAATATTTATCTGAGAGGGTTTTTTTATTTATAATTAATTTTTTTATTAAATGTACGTCAATTTTTGGCAAAAGAAATCTAATAACTATTAATTTAATCAATGATTATCTGATGTTTGATATTATGATTAATTGTTTGAATTTAACTCATTTCCTATAAAAGAAAAAGGCTAGCCCAAGGGAGATTGAGCTAGCCAAGGAGGTGGTTCCTAGTCTTACAGTAAAACTTTTTTAGTTCTTCATTTTTCAGAACTGATAATACGAGAAATAAAATAGTATTGATGTGATCTGTTTCTAAAAAAATAGAACTATTTCTTTAAAATCCATGCCAGATTATTTTAAAGGAGCCACTTTAACATGCGGTGCTCTGGTATTACTCCCTTTGAGATTGCGGATCAACAGAGCATAATTCAGTTCAATTTCTGCCGGAACAGGCAGATAAACGATGTGACCATCTCCCGGCGCGACTTCGATGGGCTGGCCTTTTTTGTTTGTCATTGATGTCAGTATAAAGTTGATATTGCCCGCAGGGGTCATAACTTCAAGGCTGTCACTAACGAGGAATTTGTTTTTTACTGCCACCTCTGCCAGGCCATTGACCCGGTTGCCGGTAAATTCCCCGACAAATTGCTGTGTGTCCGATACTGAATAACCATATTCATAAGTCTGGTAAGCATCGTGAGTATGACGGCGCAAAAAGCCTTCTGTATAACCTCGATGTGCCAAACCTTCCAGTGTACTCATCAATGTAGGATCGAAAGGTTTGCCAGCCACTGCATCATCAATAGCACGGCGATATACCTGAGCAGTACGGGCACAATAGTAGAAAGATTTTGTGCGGCCTTCTATTTTCAATGAATGAACACCCATTTTAGTCAGTCGTTCTACATGCTCAATTGCGCGTAAATCCTTAGAGTTCATAATATAGGTGCCATGTTCATCTTCAAATGCACTCATATACTCACCGGGACGTTTGGCTTCTTCGATCATAAATACTTTGTCTGTCGGGGCACCTTCTCCCAGAGTTGGCTCCACATTTTTAACCGTAATATTTTTGATTGGGATGGGAGCGTGAGTATGGACGATATTTCCGACTTCATCTTCTTTCCCTTCCTGCACATTATATTCCCAACGGCAGGCGTTGGTGCAGGTGCCCTGATTGGGGTCACGTTTGTTGATATAGCCTGATAACAGACAACGTCCAGAATAGGCCATACAGAGTGCACCATGAACAAAAACTTCAAGCTCCATTTCAGGGATCTGTTGACGGATTTCAGCAATTTCTTCCAGTGAAAGCTCACGGGAGAGAATGACTCGTGTTAATCCCATTTGTTTCCAGAACTTAACTGTCGCCCAGTTAACGGCATTCGCTTGTACAGAAAGGTGGATATCCATCTCAGGAAAGGCTTCACGTACCATCATAATTAAGCCGGGATCGGACATAATCAATGCATCGGGCCCCATCTCAATCACAGGTTTTAAGTCGCGAATAAAGGTTTTTAGTTTTGCATTATGCGGTGCAATATTCACTACGACATAAAAACGCTTGCCCAATGCATGCGCTTCTTTAATTCCTTGAGCCAGTGTTTCATGATTAAATTCGTTGTTACGAACACGAAGGCTGTATCGGGGCTGACCGGCATAAATGGCATCCGCGCCATAAGCAAAGGCATAGCGCATGTTTTTCAAGGAGCCAGCGGGAGAAAGTAGTTCTGGTGTAAACATATTATTAACGTTCTCAGTCTGAGTTCAAATCAGATCTTACCCTATCTGTTTATCATTACTAAGGGTAAGGTTAAAGAAGAAGGATTTTAGCGCTTATTCCGCTGATGACACAAATTTATTGTGGAGAAGAGGGGGGGGGGAAATAGAAATGGAAAAAGAGTCAGAAACGCGCCGCTAATACGGCGCAGTTAATTAATTACGTTTGGTCAAATCCCGTATTTTATCTGTTGCTCCGATCTTCATGACAGACTGCATGCCTTTCTTCATTGCGGTTTCATTACCATAATATTCACTGATACCAATAACCTGGTGATTTCTTGCCTTTAAGACAAAATAGCTTTTGCCAGATTTATTCTTTCTTACTTCATGACGAGTTTTGTCCGGAGAGTTGACCTGTACAGAGTAGATTCCTTTATTAGCAGCAGCTTTGGTGGTGTACATTTCACTGCTGAGAATAATGTCACCATTTGCTGCGACCAGATTGAAATAAAATTGCCCGTTCTTTGCTTTCTTAAGATCATAATGCCCAGTAGCCATAAGAAATTCTCCTGATTGGGTAATTATCAGCTTAAGTTTAGCCCGAAATTTATTCAGGTGAATTTTTTAACAAAAATTAGGGTCACATCAGACGGCAAATTTCGGCTTCCCAACGGTATCCCAAGCCATAAATCGAGCGAATAAAAGATTTATCCTCATCTAATTGTTCTAATTTTCTACGTAAATTTTTGATATGGCTGTCGATAGTGCGATCATTAACAATACGATGATCGTTATAGAGATTATTCAGTAGTTGATCACGGGAAAAGACCCGCCCAGGCTGGCTGGATATTATCTTAAGTAACCGGAATTCAACCGGTGTCAGATCCAGAACCCGTTCAAGATAGCGAGCTTGAAAATGACTTTCATCAATTGTCAAAGCCCCTTGTTCGCTAATGATATCTTGTGGGCGATAGCAGCGACGTAAAATCGTTTTCACTCTGGCAACTATTTCTCGTGGGCTATAAGGCTTACAAACATAATCATCCGCACCGATTTCCAGCCCTAACAGGCGGTCAATCTCCTCTGTTTTGGCTGTCATCATAATGATGGGAATATCAGAAAATTTGCGGATTTCCCTACAGACTGACAAACCATCAAGCCCAGGCAGCATAAGATCGAGCAGGATAATATCGGGTTGGTGTTGCTGGACATGAGAAATCACTTCATCACCACGTACCAACCATTGTGTTTGATAATTTGCAGTTTGCAAATATTCGACAAGTAATTGTCCCAGTTTGGGTTCATCTTCCACGATCAGAACGGTATATTGTGGACTCATTATTCTTATATTCAGTGTCTTATATTCAGCGTCTTATGTTCAGAAAATTGGGTCAGAGGTAATTCTACGTGAATTTTAAGACCACCTAAAGGTGATATTTCTGCTTGAATAAGACCGTTATGTGCTTCAATGATATTATAACAGATTGCCAGACCTAAACCCGAACCACCGCTGGCACGGTTGCGGGAAGATTCGCAGCGATAGAACCGTTCAAAAATACGTTGGCACTGCTCAGTAGTCAAGCCAGGGGCGCTATCCTGCCAGTTCAGTATCCATTTTTGCTGATCTATATGTCCGCAAATAACGACCTTTCCGTAATCTGCGGTATAACGTAAGCTATTTTCCAGTAAATTCTGAAATAACTGTGTTAATCGCTTGGGATCGGCAAACAATAGGGTGTTTTCTGGTAAATGTAGCTCCAGAGTAATCTGTTTATCGGCAAAACGTCCCTGATAAGCAGCCACAGCTATTTTCAGTAGTTCATCGACATTTATTCGTTCTTTCCGGTAAGCCAGAGAGCCCGGATCTGATAGGGACAACAAATGCAAGTCATCCACTAGTTTTGTCAGGATAGTAACTTCGGTCAGTAAGGAATGGATAGTTGCTTGTGTCGGTTGTCGAACACCATCTTGCAAAGCTTCTAACTCACCACGCAGAATAGAGAGTGGAGTACGTAATTCGTGGGAGATATCTGCCATGTGATCCTGACGCATCTGTTCATTTTTTTCTAATGTACAAGCCAGAAGATTAAAATCCGATGCCAGTTGACCAATCTCATCTTTGCTGGATACTGCTACACGAATACTAAAATCACCGGAAGCCAGTTTATGTGTTCCTTCTACCAGTCGCTTAACTGGTTTCAGAAATTCACGGGATAAGAAAAAAGTTGCTATCAAGGCCAACAAAGTGGAAAAGCCGGCGATAATCCAACTGGTCGCTTGTTGTTGGCTGGCGAAACTGATATCGGCCTGACGAGTAATTTTGTCAGAAGCACTGATAATTACCCAACCAACAACTTCATTTTGATAAATCACAGGCTTGCGATAGGTTTCTTCAGACATATTATCCGCATGGCCCACTAAACGATTCATATGGCGATCAACAACCCAGAACTGAGTACGCCAGCCGTGGGGGGATGGTCCCTGATGGTTGTTACTGCTCTGCTCAATATCACGGATAATTTGAAAAATAACGCGATCATTTTTGGTCAGGAAATCCCAATTACCGTATTGCTGGTACTGTTCTGTCAATGCTTCTGCCAGCATGTTGGCCCGCATTTGGCTATTTTGCTTGATATAACCAATAAATCCATGTTGGAAACTGAGGCGAATCCCCCAGTGCATTGTTACCAGTACCAGCATACAGGTAGCAAAAATTGCCAGAAATAATTTTCCGCTGATCCCTGTTTTCACCCTGAATTTCACGATGATTTTATTCTCTGAAATTTTGCTGTTCTGTATTGGCGCCATTTTTCACGCAGTTGGTCAAAAAACAAATAGACCACAGGTGTGGTATATAACGTGAGAAGCTGGCTCATTACCAGACCACCAACAATGGTAATTCCCAGAGGATGGCGTAATTCAGCGCCATCGCCGTTACTCAGTACCAAAGGCAGAGCCCCGAACAAGGCTGAAAGTGTAGTCATCATGATCGGCCGAAATCTTAACAAACTGGCCTGAAATATTGCTTCTTGGGCACTTAACCGACCATTGCGCTGAGCTTCAAGAGCAAAATCCACCATAATAATGGCATTTTTCTTCACAATTCCAATCAGCAGCATAATCCCGATCATGGCGATCAGACTAAAAGGAGTATTGAAGAGTACCAATGCCAGCAAGGCTCCAACTCCCGCAGAAGGCAGCGTGGAAAGAATTGTCAGAGGATGAATATAGCTTTCATAAAGTACGCCCAGAACCAGATAAACAGTAATAATCGCCGCAAGGATCACCAGTAACTGAGAACGCTGACTTTCTTCAAATTTTTGCACTGTACCAGTAAAAGAAAGACGTACTGTCGATGGAACTCCGAGTTCTGTCATTGTGCGTTCTATTGCTCTGGTTGCATCAGACATCGTATAACCTTCTGCGATGTCGAAGGAAATCATAGAAGCGGCTGAAAGCCCCTGGTGATAAACGTCTAATGGGGCATTGGTTGGTCGCCAGCTTGCAAAATAAGAGAGTGGGATACGTTTTCCTTCTTTGTTGATAACAAAAATTTTCTCTAAAGATCTGGCATCCTGATTATATTCAGGTGCGACTTCCATCACTACTTTGTATTGGTTCAGTGGTTGATAAATGGTTGAAATAGGTTGTTGTCCAAAAGCGTTGCCGAGCAAACTATTAGCTTGGGCGACACTAATGCCGAGGCGAGCCATCAGATCACGATCATAGGTGATTGTGAGTTCGGAACCTTTATTGTCATCGTCCGAATTTATTCCTGTCAATTGCGGTACTTTCTTCATGGCCTTTTGGATAATAGGTGTCCATTTGCGAAGTTCAGAAAAATCATCTGACAGCAAAGTAAATTGATAAATAGATCTGGCGTTACCGCTGCCTCCGCCAGAGCTGAGATCCTGAATAGGTATCAAATAGAGTTCTGTACCCGGCTCGCGGGATAATTTTTTCCTTAAACGGGCCATGACCTGTTCGATATTCTCTGTTCGTTCACTTAATGGTTTTAAACCCATAAATATAAAACCGACATTGTTGCTGATTCTACCTGTAAATCCTGTAATATTTTCAACAGTTGGGTCTGCATTGATAACCCCTATGAAATATTCCATTTTTTTACGCATGGCTTGAAATGAAATGCTTTGATCAGCAACAACAAAGCCTATTAATTGGCCTGTATCTTGTCTGGGAAAAAAAGTTTTTGGAATACTGATATAAAGCCAGACATTCAGCGCAATAATCCCAACCAGTGTCAATAAAACCCAACGAGTATGGTTAAGTATCCATTTTAATGAGCGTCCATAGTATTGCTGGAGTCTCAGTAAAACTTTGCCGAAACCGCGGGTTTTCTTTAGTGATTTTTCCGGTGAAGATTTCAATAAATGAGCACACATCATCGGCGTTAAGGTCAGGGAAACTAACAGTGAAATACCTATTGCGGTTGCGAGCGTAACGGCAAAATCAAGGAATAGTCTGCCAAGTAACTCATCTATTAGTATAAGGGGTATAAAGACTGCAACGAGTGAAAGGCTCATAGCAAGAACAGTAAAACCCACTTCTCTCACCCCTTTAAGAGCGGCTTGTGCTGGTTTCAACCCGGCTTCCAGATGACGGGAAATATTTTCCAGTACCACAATGGCATCATCGACAACGAAACCCGTAGCAATGGTTAATGCCATCAATGAGAGGTTATTCAGGCTGAAACCACATAAGTACATAGCCGTAAACGTACCAATCAGTGATACCGGAACAGCAATTGCTGGAATAAGAGTGGCACGTCCTGAACGCAGGAATAGAAAAACAACCAGGATCACCAGAGCAACGGCGACGGCAAGTGCTCGTTCTACTTCATGCAGGGACGCCCGAATAGGGGGAGAACGATCCTGTACAACATTTAGCTGAATATTAGCGGGTATTGATGCTCTTAGGGCCGGGAGTTCAGCACGAATTTTCTTGATGGTTTCAACGATATTTGCACTTGATTCCCGCCGGATAATCAGCGCAATAGCGGGGCCATTGCCAGACATTCCCGCTGCCCGGATATCTTCGACGGAATCTTTGACCGTTGCGACATCTTTTAAACGGACGGGTGAGCCATTACGATAGTGTACAATAATGGAAGCATAATTGTCCGCTTGCTTGATTTCATCGTTAGTTTGTATTTGCCAGCTTTGTTTATCTGTATCAATGTGCCCCGTTGGGCGTCTGACATTCGCCTTGTTGATAGCTTCGCGAATATTATCAAGAGACACTCCCTGATTGAATAGGGCATTGGGATTAAGTTCGACTCGTATTGCGGGTAGTGAACTACCTGTAACCTTAACTTGGCTGACACCTTCTATTTGTGAAATTTTTTGAGCAAGATGTGTTGAGGCAATATCATACAATTGCCCTTCACCATAGCTATCTGATGTCAAAGTCAGAATCATGATTGGGGCAGAAGCAAGGTTTGCCTTATGGTAGGTTGGGCGACTTGGCATCCCCGAAGGTAACAGGCCTTCTGCTGCATTGATAGCAGCCTGTACATCCCGTGCTGCCCCATTAATATCCCGGTTCAGCTCAAATTCCAGAGAAATATCACTGGAACCTAATGAACTGCTGGAACTCATCTCTTTAATACCAGCAATTCTGCCGAGTGAACGTTCTAATGGGGTGGTGACGGAAGAAGCCATTGTTTCTGGTGATGCGCCGGGCATTGAAGCAGAAACCGTAATCACCGGAAAATCAACCTGCGGTAATGGTGATACTGGCAACAGGGTGAAGCTAACAGCACCAAATAGCGTAATGGCTACGCTTAATAATGTAGTTGCGACAGGCCGCTGGATAAATAAGGCGAAAAATTTCACAGCGGCTCCTGATGGTCAGTAGAAGAATGCGCTAATTTTGTTTGATCATCATTATGTTGCTTAGGATCACCCTTGTTCTTGTATTGACTTTTGTACTTGTTGTTATTTTTGTAATAGTGTCCTAGCCGATCAAATAGCAGGTAAATAACAGGCGTTGTAAATAAGGTCAGGATCTGGCTCATAATCAACCCGCCTACCATACTGACTCCTAAAGGACGGCGCAGTTCAGCCCCAATTCCGTTGCTGAGCATTAATGGTAATGCCCCCAATAGTGCAGCCATCGTTGTCATTAATATTGGTCTGAAACGCAAGAGGCAGGCTTGAAAAATGGCATCATAGGGTGACATTCCGTTTTCCCGTTCTGCTACTAAGGCAAAATCGATCATCATGATGGCATTCTTCTTCACAATACCAATCAACAAAATAATCCCAATGATGGCAATAACATCCAGCTCATAGCCACCTAGCATTAAAGCTAATAATGCTCCGACGCCAGCAGTGGGGAGAGTTGACAGGATAGTTACCGGATGAATAAAGCTTTCATACAGTATGCCAAGCACAATGTACATCGCAACGACAGCCGCCAGTATCAGCAATAAGGTATTACTCAGTGAATTCTGGAATGCCAGTGTTGCTCCCTGAAACTGTGTGTTGATATCATTTGGTATATTAATTGCGAGTTTTGTTTCCTTTACTGCATTAACTGCTGCTTCCAGAGACGTGTTTGGTGCAACATTGAATGAAAAAGTGGTAGCAGGAAACTGTTGCAGATGATTGATGGATAAATGACCTAATTGTTGTTTCACTGTAGTGATAGCGGTTAGGGGCACTATCTTGCCATCAGCACTAATAAGACGGACATCATTGAGTGCATCAAGACCGGGTGAATGCGTTGTATCCTGCTCTAGCACGACGCGGTATTGATTCGCCTGAGTGTAAATGGTCGAAATTAACCTTTGACCGAAAGCGCTATACAGTGTGTTATCAATATCAGCCATGGAAATACCTAGCCGACTGGCCATATCGCGATTCACATCAATATAAGCGACTAACCCCCTGTTTTGCCAATCATTACTGATATCAACTAATTCAGGACGTTTTTTTAGTGCTTCCTGTAATTTTGGAACCCAGACATTAAGTTCATCAAGAGAAGTAGCTTGTAAAGTAAATTGATATTGGGTACGGGAAACCTGAGTATCAATTGTCAGATCTTGAGTCGGCTGTAGATACAAGGTTACATCGGGTACTTTGGCCACCTGAGCTTGTAGGCGGGGAATAATTTCTTCAATTCTATCGTCACGCTGATCAAAAGGTTTAAGCGTAATTTGTAAACGCCCATTATTCAATGTTGGGTTACTACCATCAACACCAATAAACGTAGTTACATTTTTCACCGCTGGATCCTTTAGTAACAATGCAGTTACCTGACGCTGCTTGTCTGCCATAGCGCTGAAGGAGATGGACTGTGGTGCTTCCAGTGTTCCCTGAATTAATCCATTATCCTGCAATGGGAAAAATCCTTTTGGGATCATGATATAGAGCAGAGCAGTGAAAGCCAGAGTACTGAGTGTCACACCGAGTGTTATCCAGGGATGGTTCAGGACACGTTTCAGCCACGTGCCATATATCGCAATTATCCACTCAAAGAAACGTTCACAGGCTTGCTCAAAGCGATTATGTTTAACATCTGTTTCTGCTTTCAGCATTTTTGCGCACATCATTGGTGTCAGTGTCAATGAAACTACGGCTGAAATTAAAATCGCCACCGCCAGCGTAATTGCAAACTCCCGGAATAAACGACCGACAATATCTCCCATAAACAGCAGAGGGATCAGAACAGCAATCAAAGAAAAAGTCAGTGAAATAATGGTAAAACCGATTTCACCGGCTCCCTTCAATGCGGCAGCTAGCGGCTTTTCTCCCCGCTCAATATGGCGGGAAATATTTTCGATAACTACAATGGCATCATCGACTACAAATCCTGTTGCGATGGTTAATGCCATCAAGGTGAGGTTATTGACAGAAAAACCACAAAAGTACATCACCGCAAATGTGCCGATCAGGGAAAGTGGTACTGAAATGCTTGGGATGAGGGTGGCAATTGTATTGCGTAAAAACAGGTAAATCACCATCACAACCAATGCAATTGCCAGCAACAACTCAAATTGCACATCCTTGACTGAAGAGCGGATCGTAACCGTCCGGTCAGTCAGAACATCTACATTCACTGACTTAGGCAGGTTGCTGATCAACTCTGGCAGCATGGAACGAATATTATCAGTAGTTTCAATAACATTAGCACCCGGCTGACGTTGGACATTGATAACAATAGCGGGTTTTTCATTTGCCCAGGCGCCCAGTTTGGTATTCTCTGCACCTCGTTCAATTGTTGCAACATCCCGCAGACGAATAGGAGCCCCATTTTTATAGGCCACAATTAAATTGCGGTATTCGTCAATGGACTTCATTTGATCATTGGCAGACAAAGTGATCGAACGGGTCGGGCCATCAAAACTGCCTTTTGGTGAATTTACATTCGCACTTACAATTGCATTGCTGATGGTACGGCTATCTAACCCTTGTGCAGCGATAGCCTGTGCATTTAACTTCACACGCACAGCAGGGCGCTGTCCTCCAGCCAGAGTGACCAAACCTACACCACCGATTTGAGAAATGCGTTGAGCAACGCGAGTTTCCACCATATCCTGCACCTCTGTCATCGGCAGGGAATCAGAGGTTACGGCCAGTGTTAAGACAGGCGGATCAGCCGGATTGACTTTACTGTAAATTGGCGGATAGGGCAGGTCATTGGGTAATAAATTAATGGTTGAGTTAATGGCGGCCTGTACATCCTGCTCTGCTACATCCAATGGTAAGGAGAGCTGGAATACCAGTGTAATAACTGAAGCGCCCCCGGAACTTTGCGATGCCATCTGCTTCAAACCGGATATTTGCCCGAATCTGCGTTCTAATGGTGCAGTTATAGCAGAAGTCATTACGTCAGGGTTAGCACCGGGATAGAGCGTAATAACCTGAATAGTAGGATAATCTACTTGTGGCAATGCAGAAACTGGTAGCATCCGGTAGCCGATAATACCAGAAAGCAATATTGCAATCATAAACAGTGTGGTTGCTACCGGACGCAAGATAAACAAGCGGGACGGGCCGCCCCCTGTTATTGGAGAACCAGAAAGCATTAAGTATTCTCCACTTTACTGTTTGACTGATCAGATTTATCGCTATTGCTGTTATCTGACTCTGGTTTTAGGGGCTTAACAATCTCGACACTAGCACCTTCTGTCAACTGATCAGTACCATCTGTAACAACCCGGTCACCGACGGACAAGCTGTTGTTAATAACAACTAATTCGGTGTTTTGCAATCCAATAGTCACCTTATGTTTACTGACTTTATTCTCTTTATCCACCATCCAGACAAAATAACCTTCACTACTCATCTGTAATGCGGCACTTGGGATTACAATGGCATGGTTGAGTGTATTTACTTTGATCTGAATATTGACAAATTGATTTGGAAACAACGCGTTATCCTGATTATTGAATTGTGCTTTCATTTTGATGGTGCCGGTAGCAACATCAATCTGGTTGTCAATACTGAGCAATTTGCCTTGTGCCAGTTGTAACTGGTTATTGCGATCCCAGGCGATAACAGCGAGTTCTTTATTGCTCTTTTGTGCCTTCAGTATAGTGCTGAGATCGTTTTCAGGCAGGGAAAACACTACATTAATAGGGTTGACACGTGTGATGACCACAATCGGATTTTCTCCTCCGGAAGAGACATAATTACCAACATCTATCCGTTTCAGACCGGCACGACCTGAAATAGGGGCCATAATGCGGCTATAGGTTAATTGCAGTTTCTGTTCATCAATATCTGCCTGATCAGTTTTTAGGGCAGCCTGGTACTGGCGTACTAAAGAAAACTGCTTATCCAAATCTTGTTGAGTAATTAATTTGCTTTTCGCCAATTGCTGATAGCGAGCCAAATTCTGTTTAGCATCAGCCAGTATCGCTTGATCTTTGATATATTGCCCTTGTGCTTTCGCTAGCCTGACCTGAAAAGGACGGGGATCAATTTCCGCCAGTAAATCGCCTTTTTTGACCTGTTGGCCTTCATTAAAATGCAGGGCAATTAATTGTCCATTCACAAGGCTGGTAACATTTACGGTATCAGCGGCCTGAACTGTTCCCAAACCTCCCAGATAATGGGGGACAGACTCCATTTTAACGGTAGCCACTTGAACGGGTTGAGGAGGAATAAGGTGCGAATTTTTCTGCGATTCTGACACTTGTGCTGATTTTTCTCCCGATGTGACTGATTTTTTAAAATAGTTCCATGTAAAAAAAGCAGCCGCGACGATAACGGCTGACACAGCAAACCAAAAAAAGTAGGTACGACATTTATTGCTCATATATTCGATATTCTCTTCATATTGTGCCGATAATCAGTCACACGCATCTTATGCTAAATCAGCGTAAATATATATTTAATTAGTGTACTTGGAGAGAAATAGCCAATCATGGAGAAAATGTGGAAATTATGTCAATGAAATAAATACTATTGTTAGCTGAGGGTAAAAGCTGAATTTTTAAGTTTCCGTGATAAGCGTTAAAGGGTCTAACGTAATCTGCTTTTGTAAGGGAGACTTGCCAGCATTTAGTTGATGAATGGGACGGTCATTAACCCGACGTTCGAAAAAGGAAATAGAGGATGGTATTGAAAAATACTGTATAAAAGCAAAAACGTCATAGAAGAAACTAAAAGATAAATACAAATGTAACATGCAGAAAATAATTAATAAAGACGATATATTATCAGAAGTGATAGCGGAGGATAATAGATATAAAAACTGAACCAAAAATATTTAAATATTGGTCAATGAAATAGTACTATAAATTATGGATATTAAAGAAATCCTTAGTCAATTATTGAGTAAAGTGCGTATCTTGTCTTGTTTTTCGTTGATATAATATTCCATCATTGCTGGTAAAATGAATGGTTAAAGTTAACAGCAATAAATATGGTCTGGCTGTAAACGTTATTGCTTGGTGACTTTAATCACGTTTTTTCTTGGAAAACAATAGCTTTTCAAATATGCTAGACGCGATTAATAGTACTTTCAAACTTAATCAAAACAGGAAGTTATTATGGCTAATATGATCTATTTAACCTTGCAAGGAGACAAACAAGGGTTGATTTCGCAAGGTTGTTCTTCGATTGAGTCCATTGGAAATAAATATCAGACTGGTCATGAAGATGAAATTTTTGTATTGAATCTGCATCATTCTATTCATAGAGAACAAAATGTTAACCATAGTCCAATTGTGTTTGTAAAGCCACAAGATAAATCATCGCCGTTATTAATGATGGCAATTTCAAATAATGAAAATTTGAATCTGAAATTTGATTTTTATCGCACTTCACAATTAGGATCTCAGGAGCTCTATTATTCAATTGAATGTCGTGATGCGACAATCATTGAATTGTCACCAAACTATCCGCATAGTATTAACCATGCGGAATCGCAACCGGAGGAAATTGTCTCTATTAAATATAAAGATATTATCTGTCGTCATCATATGGCAGGAACATCTGGATATAGTGTCTGGGACGAAAGAGTGTATTGAGAATTTGCAAATACGCCGATTAAATAATCGGCGTATTCCTGAATACAGTGTTTCTTCTATATTGTTGAACTCATTAAACCAAAAACAGTGTTGCCAGTCCCAAAAAGATAAAGAAGCCACCAGTATCAGTAATTGCAGTAATCATAACACTGGAACCAATCGCAGGATCTCTGCCTAACTTCATCATAATAAAAGGTATCAAGACCCCCATCAATGCAGCCATCAGCAGGTTTAGTATCATTGCCATTGTCATTACGCCACCCATTGCAAGGTCGCTATAGAGCACATAAGTGACAATACCCATAATACCTCCCCAAATAATACCGTTTATCAGAGCAACACCCAGTTCCCTTAATAAAAGATAAGGGAAACTCCCTGTTTGGATCTGGTGGAGAGCCAGTGCCCGTACGATCATGGTGATAGTCTGATTACCGGTATTGCCCCCGATGCCTGCCACAATAGGCATTAAAGTGGCAAGAGCCACGAGTTGGGAAATAGTATGTTCAAACAGGCCGATAACACGTGAAGCGACAAACGCTGTGCACAAATTAATAGCAAGCCAAGTCCAGCGGGTTTTTACTGCCTGCCCAACTGGTGCGAAGACATCCTCTTCACGGCTCAAACCACCCATACGTCGGATATTGGTATCCGTTTCTTCGCTTAAAGTATCAACGATATCTTCGACAGTCAGACGACCCATCAAACGCCCGTTACTGTCCACTACCGCAGCAGAAATCAGGTCATAACGTTCGAACGCACTGGCAGCATCTTCGCCTTTTTGTTCAGGCAGAAAAGTGACGGTATCTATATTCATCACCTCAGCTACAAGTTTATCCGGTGCATTGATTAGTAAAGTCGTCAGTAGAAGTTCTCCTTGAAGGCGATTTTTACGATCAATGACAAAGATTTTATCTGTTGTTTCCGGAATAGCGCCGCGGGAGCGCAGGAAACGCTGAACAGTACCGAGTGTGACATTACCTCGTACTGTCACAAATTCAAAATCCATCATCTGGCCTATACTGTCCTTATGGTACTGCAATACTTCCCGGATACGATTACGTTGGCTAGGTTCCAGATAGGTCAGTAAACGGCGTGTTGTATCCCTGGGAAGGTGCTCAGCAATATAAGCCTGTTCATCTACGTGCAGTGTTCCAATTGCCCTGAGCAGTTCCAGATCAGACATGTCTTTGATTAGGTTATCCCAGACTGGGATAGAGGCTTCCACCAATACCTCACCACGCTGGTTATTATCAATGAGCCGCCATAAAGCAAGGCGTTCATCATAAGGTAATGCTTCCAGAATATCGGCAATATCTGCTGCATGCAGATTGGTCAGAAGGGATTTGACTTCTTCAATCTTTTCTAATAATTGGTCATCGCTGATTTTTGCATGTGCATCAGCTTGCCCCAATAACGAATCAACGAATAGTTTATCGTCAATGAGCAGCGAAAACAGGTTCTGGCGAATGAGAGCCAGCTTTTGGGAATGTTGGCTGGTGACATTCCCATTATCAGGTTTAAAGGTTGGTTGTAACATAGTCTACCTTTAAATTTGTGCAAATAGTTTTGCACAAATTTGTACAAAGTTACCCAGTTTAGGGGGGATATGGTGCTATTTTGTCTTAGAATTACCCTTTTGTTCCATCATATTTTGCTGTTTTTGCTGATAATGTTCCAACCCTGCAATTGATGATTCCTCTTGAATATGTAAGTGCCAACCCGTCACATCACTCCAGTAAACTTGTTCTTTCTCTAAGTCTAACTGCATCAGTACATTCTGAATTAAATAGTTTTTGGGAAGATAAAGTGTCCAGTGACCATGATCTGTTTCCAGCCTTAAAGATTCAGGTGTCGTCGTGGACTGGCGTTGATTGTTCAGCAAGGTTGCTAATCTCAATATTTGAAGCATCGGAAGATACTGTTTTTTCTTGAACAGATAGAAACGGGGATGTTCATGAATTTTAACTGCTTTGCGGTGATAGCGAACCAATGTTGCCAACAATAATTGCTGTTCTTGATTAAAACCGGGTAAGT
This sequence comes from Xenorhabdus sp. SGI246, assembly GCF_040838225.1. Classification (NCBI taxonomy): domain Bacteria; kingdom Pseudomonadati; phylum Pseudomonadota; class Gammaproteobacteria; order Enterobacterales; family Morganellaceae; genus Xenorhabdus; species Xenorhabdus sp. SGI246. The sequence goes on along the minus strand of NZ_JBFPEZ010000047.1, from coordinate 54,990 downwards.
CCGTGTGTTGCAGGATATAGGCAGAATGTCGCTGTAATCCACTCAGATTGATGCTTAATCCAACTTCATGGAGCATCGCTGCCCAGAGCAGAATGGCTTCCAATTGTGGTTGTACTCGTTTCGGATTTTGCGCCGCCCATTGGTCATAAAGTGTTTTGGCCGTGTTCCAGACACGGCTGGCTTGTTCCCGGTCAATATTATAGTGATCAGCAAGACTTTTGGCTGTTCTTTGACGAATATCCTGATGGCGGAAGCGATCTTCCATTTCATAAAGAACACCTTCACGTAATGCGCCGTCAGACAAACGTAATTCTTGAATATGCAGGGCATCAAATATACCGCATAGAATAGCCAGACCCGGAACGAAAGTTTGTTTGCGATCTTCGGGTAAACCGGGTAAATCCAGTGAGTTGAAGTTTTTGTATTTTAATACCTGTTTCACCAGCATATGGAGGCGATCTGGTGTAATCAAACCATCTTTTTCACCAAATTCAACCAGTGATTCATGGACCGCTTTAATAGTCCCTGATGCTCCCAAAGCAAAATCCCAGCCTTTTGTGCGGAATTGCCAAATGAGATTTTCTAGTTTTTGTTCTGCCTGAAGCCTTGCTTTGTGGAAATTATGCTCATTTACTACACCACCAGGAAAGAACTGTCGGGAAAAACTCACACATCCCATACGACGGCTTTCAATTAATAGAGGTTCGAAGTCCTCACCAATGACCAACTCGGTGGAGCCACCACCAATATCAATCACCAGCTTGCGGCCCTTTTCTGGTTGAGTATGTTCTACCCCCATGAAGATCAAACGAGCTTCTTCATGACCGGAAATAATTTCAATGGGATAAGGAATAACCTCTTTGGCTCGTTTCAAAAACTCTTCCGCATTGGTTGCTTCCCGTAGACTATGAGTACCTACAAGGCAGACATTTTCCGCAGAGAAACCCTGCAACCGCTCAGCGAATAGCGACAGGCAGTCAAGACCGCGACTAATAGATTCTTCACTTAACTCATTTTTATCATTGAGTCCATCAGCAAGGTAAACCCGTTTTTTTAGGCGCCCAATAACTTGTAATGCACCATTTACAATACGGGCGATAACCATATGAAAACTGTTAGAACCAAGATCAATGGTTGCAATTTCCAGCGGCTTAGGCGTTGGTTTATCGTGTTTCAACGGCATAAATTAGGCTCTTGGTTCAGGTTGTTCCAGGTTTTTCAGATAATCATAAATGGCCGTTTGTGCGCGGATTTTACGTTTATTTCCCCGTGGCACATAGCGATTGCTCAATTCTTTATCAATATAGCGCGCCTTGACCGTATCGTTAAACTGGAGTTCTAAGATATCCAACACTCGTTGTTTTAACAGGGGGTCTAACAAACAAACGGCGACTTCAATACGATAATCAATATTCCGGGTCATCCAGTCTGCGGAAGAGAGGAAAATTTTTTCATCCCCTTTATTGGTGAAAACATAAACCCGATCATGCTCAAGGAAGCGATCTACAATACTGGTAACCTGAATATTCTCACTAAAACCGGGTTGATTGGGAACCAGAGAACACATACCCCGGATCAGAAGACGCACTTTGACACCCGCTTCGGAGGCATCATACAGGCGATCTACTAATTCTCTATCTACCAGGTTATTTATTTTTAAGGTAATGCCTGCCACTTCTCCTGCTTTGGCATTTTCGATTTCTTGAGTAATTAACTTATTGAGCATCGCACGTGAATTTTGGGGCGATACCATTAAATTCTCAAATGTTACGGGGCGATAAGGGTTTTCAATAAAGTTAAATACACGACGTACTTCATTGGTGACTTCTGGCTTGGCTGTCAGCAGGGAATAATCGGTATATAAGCGAGCCGTTTTTTCATTGAAATTTCCTGTACCAATATGGGCATAGCGGATAATTTCACTTCCTTCAAGGCGTGAAATGATAAACAACTTCGCGTGAATTTTCAGGCCCGGAGCAGAGAAAATCACATGCACGCCTGCTTCAGTCAGGCGTTTTGCCCAGTGAATATTAGCCTCTTCATCAAATCGTGCCTGTAACTCCACGACTACCGTTACTTTTTTACCGTTGTGAGCCGCATGGATCATAGAATCAATAATGCGTGAGTCTTTAGCTACACGATAGATGTTAATTTTTATCGATAATACACTCGGATCGAATGATGCCTGCCGCAGTAACTCCAGCACATGCTCGAAAGTGTGATAAGGGTAATAGAGCAAAACATCTTGTTCACGGATAGCGTCAAAACCGTTGCGGAAATGATCGAACCAGGTATGGCGTAAGCGTGGCATTGGTTTATTCAGAAGGGTTCGATTTCCTTCATTGGGAAACTTAATAAAATCTTTGAAGTTGTGATAACGGCCACCAGCAATAACAGAGTCATCATTAGACAACCCTAACTTACTGCGTAGTAGTTCTACCATTTCATCCGGCATATCTCGTTGATAAACAAAGCGGACAGGTTCGGCCGTTAACCGTTGCTTCAGGGTTGAAGACATCAATTCCAGCAAACTGGACTCCATTTCCGTTGCTAAATCGTATTCAGCATCACGGGTCATTTTCATGGAGTAAACGTTCAGTGTATCGTAATCAAAAAAACCTTTGAAAATTTCATCCAGTGTATATCGCAAAATATTATCAAGTAAAATCATTGACTTGCGTTTTTTTGGCATTTCTGGCGGCAGATTAACGAAACGGGGAACTTTGTCTGCTGGAATTTCCAGCAGGGCATATTTTGTCTCTTGTCCCCGAATAATTTCCACAGCCAAATAGGTGTAATCATCTTTCAAAAATTCAACCAGATTGGTCTCTGGATTGATAACGATAGGTGTAATATGCGGACGTAAATGTTGCCGGAAATATTGTCGCAACCAGATTTGTTGATTGGGAGATATCTGCCGTTCATTGATTAAGAAAATCTGGTTGCGTGCCATTTCTAAGAGTAAGTCGTTATAGAGTTCATCAAACTCCTGATCGATTTTGGCTACTTTCGACTGGATCTTTTTGAATAATTGCCGGGCGCTGGTTGCAGAACCCCGTTCTTCGCTAATAAGAATACGACGTTTTACATCAGCAAAACGAACTTTATAAAACTCATCCAGATTATTGGAGTAGATCCCTAGAAACCTCATTCTTTCAATAAGTGGATTGCTTTTGTCAGCCGCTTCCTGAAGTACGCGTTCATTGAAAGAGAGCCAACTGAGTTCTTTTTCTGTATAGAGGCGGTCGTGGGACATTACTACTCCGTTTGGTCCATTTATTGGGTTAACGATCTTGCTTTTTACTCTGAGAATGACGAATTTTGTTAGCAAAATAGTGATGTTGGAAGGTACACATCCGAATAGCAGTATGATAAGAGCCGTTTACGAAAAATTCATCGATTAATTCACCTTCTGTATAAAATCCTAATTTATTGTATATATGAATTGCTTTTTCGTTCTCTTTATCAACGATTAAATAGAGTTTGTAGAGATTGAGTACAGAAAATGCGTACTCCATCGCAAGTTTAACTGCCTCAGTTGCATAGCCTTGCCCTTGATAAGCCGGTGCAATGATGATTTGAAATTCGGCACGGCGGTGAACATAATCAATTTCCATTAACTCAACCAAGCCGACTTTAGCGTTCATGCTCTCTATAATAAAACGGCGTTCACTTTGGTCGTGGATATGTTTGTCATAGAGATCGCATAATTCAACAAAAGCCTCATAAGGCTCTTCAAACCAATAGCGCATGACACTGGCATTGTTATCGAGCTGATGGACGAAAGGGAGATCTTCCCGTTCGAGGGGACGTAAGTTTACAGGTGGATTTTCAGAGCCACTGGACATTAGATACCTCAGTGTTTTTACGGTAAAGGCCGATTTAGTTTTGGTCTATACGAAATGATATACGGATAGTTAATTATTACTAGATATCCCCGTTGCCTTTCAAGTTACAGTTTTGGGTTAGCACTATAATGTCTAGAAAAATATAAATTATAGAAAAAGAACGAAATATAAAAAAAGAGCTTTCCGAAAGAACAACTTACAGCAATGTGTCTGGTTAATTTTCGTTATATTAACATGATTCACTTTAATACATTAACCTTAAAACGTATTAATCTCAATGCATTAACTTTACACGCTAACCTGAACACATTAATTCTGGACACAATGCTGTAATCGGTCTAATGATATTGGTTATTCTGAAGCATAACCTTGTGGTGGCAATATCTTGCCATCCATAATGGCGGTATTGTTATCCATTCTCAGACGCTGATCCAAGAACCAGCCGATGACCAGCGGGTAAATATTATGCTCCTGAGTTTGAACACGTCTGATAACATCCTCTTCCTGATCGCCTGTAAAGATTGGTACTTTAGCCTGCAAGATAATGGGACCACCATCAAGCTCTTCAGTCACAAAATGGACAGAAGTACCGTGCTCCTGATCGCCATTTTCTATTGCTTTACGATGGGTATGCAGACCGGGGTATTTCGGCAGCAGGGAAGGGTGAATATTAATCAGGCGTCCGCGATAATGCTGGACAAAACCGGGTGACAATATTCTCATATAACCCGCTAAAACGACCAAATCGGGCTGATATCGATCAAGAGCGGTGAGTAGGGCAAAATCATAATCTGTACGATTTGAATACTCTTTCGGATTGAGATAATGCGTGGGAATACCCGCGCATTCCGCCCGTTGCAGGCCATAAGCATTGGCATTGTTGCTGAATACTGCACAAACCCGTCCATTAATCCGGTTTTGTTGGCAGGCATCAATAATGGATTGTAGGTTACTGCCATTACCAGAAATTAATACCACAATTTTTTTCATAGGATGACTTTCTATTTACGGGCTTTTTTTTACGAGCTTTTTATTAACTGAAGCTTTTTATTAACTGATAGTAACTTGCTGTCCGTTGTGACCAAGTTCAGTAATGCTGCCGATTTGCCACGCTTTTTCACCCGCGGTGTTTAGGTATTCAATTGCCTGTTTTGTCTGAGATTGTGGTAAAGCAATTATCATACCGACGCCACAGTTGAATGTGCGGTACATTTCGTGATCGCTGACATTACCTGCCTGTTGCAACCATTTGAAAATTGCAGGCCACTGCCAGCTAGTCCCCTCGATTCTTGCCTGCATATTTTCTGGCAGAACACGGGGAATATTTTCCCAGAAGCCGCCACCCGTCAGATGAGAAATCGCGTGGATCTCAACATTCTCAATTAATTCAAGTAATGGTTTGACATAAATACGGGTTGGGGCAAGTAAATGATCAGCTAATAGCTTATCATCCAGTTTGGTTGTCTCAGGATTGGTCTGGCTGACTTCAAGGATTTTGCGAATTAATGAATAACCATTAGAATGTGGCCCGCTGGAAGCTAATGCAATCAGTGCATCGCCGACCTGAACTTGGCTGCCATCAATGATTTCTGATTTTTCAACCACGCCGACACAGAAACCAGCAACGTCGTAATCTTCTCCATGATACATGCCGGGCATTTCGGCTGTTTCTCCACCGACCAGTGCACAACCCGCTTGTTTACAGCCTGCTGCAATGCCGGTGATGACACTGGATGCTGTCTCAACATCCAATTTACCTGTCGCATAATAATCAAGGAAAAACAGCGGTTCAGCACCTTGAACAACCAGATCATTAACACACATGGCGACCAAATCAATGCCAATAGTATCGTGTCGTTTCAGATCCATCGCCAGACGCAGTTTAGTACCAACGCCATCTGTGCCGGAAACTAAAATAGGTTCACGATATTTTTGTGGCAGGGCACATAAAGCGCCGAATCCTCCCAATCCCCCCATCACTTCAGGGCGTCGGGTCTGTTTCACTACGCCTTTGATACGATTGACTAAGGCATTACCTGCGTCAATATCGACACCGGCATCTTTATAGCTAAGAGAGGTTTTGTTGGTCACTGCGTAGCTCCCAGGCGATTACATTTGAATGAATAAAACGGAACGGAGGTCATTCTAGCAGTCTAGGCAAACGTTTGCGATAGCTTTCTGTAGGTTATTGCGGATAAAAAATAGAAGAAAACTACTGGTAGTTGCTAAAAATCAATAGATGGATAGTGGCGTGATATCAAAAAGGAGGTATAATCCGGCGATTTTTTTATCTACCGGCTATATACAGTAGGAGAAACCCATGAAGATCGTTGAGGTTAAACATCCACTCGTTAAACATAAACTGGGCCTGATGCGCGACCATGATATAAGCACTAAGCGTTTTCGTGAGCTGGCCTCAGAAGTGGGAAGCCTTCTGACATATGAAGCAACTGCTGATTTAGAAACTGAGAAAGTGACCATTGATGGATGGTGTGGTCCGGTAGAAGTCGATCAGATCAAAGGGAAAAAAATCACAGTAGTGCCTATTTTGCGGGCAGGTTTGGGAATGATGGATGGTGTTTTGGAAAATATTCCAAGTGCCCGTATCAGCGTTGTCGGTGTTTATCGTGATGAGAAAACATTTGAGCCTGTGCCTTATTTCCAAAAACTGGTTTCTGACATTAATGAGCGTATGGCGCTGGTTGTTGATCCAATGTTGGCAACAGGTGGTTCTATGATTGCTACGATTGATCTACTGAAAAGAGCAGGTTGCCCTGTTATTAAGGTATTGGTTTTGGTTGCTGCACCAGAAGGCGTTGCAGCACTGGAGAAAGCTCATCCTGATGTTGAGTTATATACCGCGTCTATTGATGAACGTCTTAATGAACATGGATATATTGTTCCTGGCCTGGGGGATGCAGGCGATAAGATATTTGGGACAAAATAATATTTATAGAATAATAAAGTTATAAACTAATCTATATCTGCCTTTTGTTTCTTATGAGAAAGGATTTTGTGAAAAATCCTTTCTCATATTTTAGGCTTTGTGCCATAAAAACTGACGTTGCTAAAGGTATTAAGATGTTTTTTCTATATGATTCAGTTTCACTTATTTATTTAGTATTGCTAAAGATAAAGTGGGGAATAAAATGAAAGATACCAATATTATTACTTTATATATAGATGAATGTTTGATCGAAGAGTTTTATACTGAACTTGTTAAATTTCATATAGAAGTTGATCCAGTAATATCTCGTTCAGAGACATTCAACATTATTAAACCTACTCTCACTTTTTTTAAAGATAATTTAAGCTATCTTGATAGTATAAGAAGAGCATTAATAGCAATTTTGGGTGGTCGTAACTTAAAAATATCTATAGTTAAAAGTAATGGCAGCTCTATATCTATTGAGGGTGATTTAGATAAAAACGAAGTCACTGAACTTTTGAAAGAGGCTAATGCCTTGATAATTTCTACATCCGATAAAGAAAAATAAATCATTAGAGAAAACAATTCAGTGTAACTCATATTCATTTAGGATATGTCCTAATAATAGGATAATCATAGGGAGGAATCGCGCAACTTAAAATAATATAAGTTGGGTTTTATCTATTAAGATTTATTCTAAACTTATTAATAGTATAATACTCATAGTAAGAGCGAATATCCTTTCTTCGAAGTTTGTTGCGTATTCTTGCAAAATTATCATTGAGTATGTCAATAATCTTATCTAACTCTACCATGTGAGGATTCTGTTTATCTTCTCTTTCATCAAGATCTTTTGTGTGGAAAGGAATATGGCTCAATGAGTTTTGTGCAAATGTAGTCTGTGCCCGTCTGGTGACTTGTCTTAAGATGTTTTCAATTGCTTATTTTTTATTATATTAGAAATCATTGGCCGAAAAATAAAACATGACCAGAATGTATTGTCAACTATGTTTGTTATCGCTTTTTGTAGTAGACTTGGTTTTTATGGTAAACTCAGTACTGTTCGTTATCCGTTATCCATTCGGTTTGAGGTGCTTCTGAATACACCGGCGCAGCTTTCATTGCCTTTATACTTGCCTGATGATGAAACATTTGCCAGTTTTTTTGCAGGTGAGAATACGTCTTTATTAGCAGCAATAAAATTGGCTATTAGTCAGTCACATGGCAGTTATATCTATTTTTGGTCTCGCGATGGTGGGGGCAAGAGCCATTTACTCCACGCAGCCTGTGCTGAATTGTCCCAACAAGGGGAGGCTGTAGGGTATGTACCATTAGATAAACGTGCTTATTTTGTTCCAGAAGTTCTTGATGGTATGGAACATTTATCATTGGTGTGTATTGATAATGTGGAATGTATTGCAGGTGATCAGGTATGGGAAATGGCTATTTTCAATCTTTATAACCGAATTGTAGAGATCGGCCGAACCTGTCTTTTGATTACCGGAGATCGCCCTCCCCGGCAAATTAACTTAACATTGCCAGATTTGGCATCTCGCTTGGATTGGGGGCAGATCTACAAATTGCAGCCCTTGTCTGATGATGAAAAAATTCAGGCATTACAATTGCGGGCGAAGTTACGAGGGTTTGAATTACCTGAAGATGTGGGTCGTTTTGTGTTAAAACGACTTGATAGGGAAATGCAAACACTATTCAGGACGTTGGATGAGCTTGACCGTGCTTCTATTGTGGCTCAACGTAAGCTGACAATCCCATTTGTAAAAGATATCCTTGATCTTTAATCGTTGGGTCAGGAAGCAAAGGGTAAAAAAGTGATAGAGGTATTTCCCTATCACTTTTTTGTATATGCCAAAATAATTAATTGCCTAAAATTTCTTTAACTTGCTCTGGCGGACGTCCTAAGCGTGCTTTATCTCCTGCCACAACAATTGGACGCTCTATGAGCTTAGGGTTCTCGGACATTGCCTGGAGTAAGGATTCCTGTGATAATTCACTATTATCAAGTCCCAATTCTTTATAGAGCGTTTCTTTTGTTCGTATTAACTGGCGGGCATCGTTGAAACCTAGCTTTTTTAATAAAACAGCAAGTTGTTTTGCTGTTGGAGGTGTATCGAGATAATGAATAATTTCTGGTGTAATCCCAAGATCTTCAACTAACTTAAGCGTTTCCCGACTTTTTGAACAACGGGGATTATGGTAAAAAATAATATCTTGCATGTAAAAAAACCTCATTTCTCATATTGGCTATAACGTTGTTGCAGTTGGCGTAATTGATCAATGCGGGCATCATAACGGGCTTGATCATAACTATTTAATTTTACCAATGCACTGGCCTGGCTGAGATAATTGATAGCCATATCGAACTGTCCTTTTAATGCCATAATTTCTGCATAAGCTGCCAGTTCAGTATTACGTTTTCCTTGTTTACCCGCCGCTTCTGCCATTAATGACCAACCCGTTAAATCATCAGGATGGTTGAAGGTATATTGGAATAGCTGCTGTGAAGCTTTTGGATATTGTTTAGCCTGAATATAGACGTTAGCAAGATTAATTTGTAGCACCGGATCATTTTTATGTTTTTGAAGGGCTTGTTGTAAGCGGGTAATAGCTTGTGCATACTGTGATTGCTCAATATCAATATCTGTCATGGCATCAATAAACCATATATTATCTGGTTGCTCATCCAGTAATGGAGTCAGTATTGTTCTGGCTTCAGTATATTTTTTATTTTGGGTCAGGAAGAGAACCCGCCCGTAAGAGGCGGCAGTTTTTTCTTTTGCGGTTCCTTGGCTGTATTTGTTCAGAAGCTCCTCTGTATAGGGAGATTGTGTAGTCGAATTTATTGTCAGAATACGCACGCGGGCAAGCAGATAATCCTGTGATTCTGAGATAGATTTTTTGGAGTATTGATTGGCCCTGTTGCGGGCATCAGCTAAGCGGCTGTCGGGTAATGGATGAGTATATAACATTTCTGGCAGTTTAGAGCTGTACCGGGATTGATCCCCCAGAGTTTGCATGAAATTAGGCATCCCATAAGGATCAAACCCGGCCTGGCTCAATATCCGCATACCTATACGGTCTGCTTCTTGTTCGTTTTCACGAGTAAAGCTGATTATGCCTTGTGTAAAACCAGCCAGAGTACCACTTAATGCTGCCATTCCTGCTTGTGGATTAGCCATTAACAATAAGACAGCACCTAAGGTGCCAGCCCATGCCAGCGGCGATTTTCGTTGGATATCTTCCATCCGGCGGGCTAAATGACGCTGAGTGACGTGGGCGATTTCATGGGCCATGACAGACGCTAGTTCGCTTTCATTTCGGCTATAACGGAACAGGGCTGAGTGTAGTACAACATTGCCACCGAAAATAGCATACGCATTAATGTTAGGGTTATTGACGATATAAAAATGAAAAGGCGTTTTGACTGCATCTGCGTGATTTACTAACCGTTGACCTAGCTTATTGATGTATTTAGTTAATAGCGGATCGTAAATCAGTGGGGTTGCAGCACGTATTTGACGGATATAGAAATCACCTAATTCTATTTCTTGATTGATACTGAGCGTAGATCCTGCTGTTGTACCAATGTCTGGTAATGAATCTGCAACAGGTGCGGAAAGGGCCGGAATATTGCCAAAGAGTGTCAGACTAACCAATATCGCTATCAGGGGTTTTTTAGTAGATGTTTTTTTCATAAAGCGACTCTCATAAAACAGTGCTTATAAAAACACTATGTCCAGTTAGCTATCATTTTCAGGATACGTGTATGATAGCAAAGGGTAACTTAAAATCAGTCAGTCGTAAGCAATTTCAGTAAAATAATTGTTAAGTATTGTTATCAGGGAGTTTTTTTATGTTGGATATGATCATGCAATGGTATCGTCGCCGTTTTGCTGATCCACAAATTGCTGCATTATCATTCATTTTGTTAGCAGGGTTTGGCATCATTTATTTTTTTAATGGTATTTTGGCACCGGTTCTTGCTGCAATTGTACTGGCGTATTTACTGGAATGGCCAACAGTAAAACTGGAGAAATTAGGCTGTAGTCGTTCACTTTCTGTGACAATTGTATTAACTATTTTTATGGGGATTAGTGCATTGATTATCCTAATTGTTGCCCCAACAGTATGGCAACAGGGGGTGAATCTGTTTTCTGACCTGCCAAATATGATTAACCATTTTAATGAGTATGCTCATACTTTGCCTTCCCGTTATCCCGCTCTGGTTGATGCTGGTATTATTGAAATGTTTGCAGAAAACCTGCGTGGCAAGCTTTCCTTAGCAGGTGAATCTGTGGTTAAGTTTTCCGTGGCATCCTTGATTGGGCTGTTAACTTTTTCTATTTACCTGATTATTGTTCCTTTTATGGTGTTTTTCCTGCTGAAAGATAAAAATAAGATGGTTGCAGCATTACAAAGTATATTGCCACGTAACCACGGCTTAGCCGGGAAAGTATGGCATGAAATGAATCAACAGATTACCAATTATATCCGTGGAAAAGTGATGGAAATGGTTATCCTGACCATTTGTACTTACGCGGTATTTGCTTTCTTTAAATTGCATTATTCGATGCTACTTGCTGTACTTGTTGGCTTGTCCGTGTTAATTCCCTATGTAGGTACGGTGATTGTCACTCTTCCTGTCATTATCGTTGCATTATTCCAATGGGGTTTCGGAACAGATTTTTGGACACTATTTATCGCTTACTTAGTTGTACAAGGATTAGACGGAAACCTGCTTGTACCTATTCTGTTTTCAGAAGCAGTAAATCTGCATCCACTGGTTATTATTCTTTCTGTTATTATTTTTGGTGGATTATGGGGATTCTGGGGCGTTTTTTTTGCTATTCCATTGGCGACTTTGATCAAAGCAGTCATTAATGTCTGGCCAGAAGAAAAAGCAGAAGAGTGGTCATAGCGAACTTCGATAGTGTTGACAGTGCAGAAGTCCGCAAAAAATCCCCCATCTGGTTGGTGGGGGATTGTGTTATTAGCCCGTGAGTTTATCAAGATGAATGCTGTTTTAGATAATCCAGAACAATTTGGTGGTGGTCACTGGTTTTGAATTTATCAAAAACGTGTTCAATATTACCTTCTGGATCAATTAAAAAACTGATGCGATGAATACCATCATAGGTTTTTCCCATAAACTGCTTTTTACCCCAAACACCAAATTGCCCGGCAACCTGATGATCAACATCAGAAAGCAGAGTGAAATTCAGCATCTCTTTCTCGACAAAGCGGGATAATTTTTCGGGAGTATCTGTACTGATGCCTAATACTGTGACATTAATTTTTTCCAGCTCGCCCATCGTGTCGCGTAAGCCACACGCCTGAACAGTACAGCCTGGGGTCATTGCTTTGGGATAGAAATAAACTAAAACACGCTGACCGTTGAAGTCAGATAAGTTAATGTTTTCACCATCTTGGTCAGGAAGGCTGAATTGGGGGGCCTTATCTCCGGCTTTCAATGGACTCATCACGCATTCTCCGTTTAATCGTTTTTATTCAAATGGATTTTATACACTAATACTACTATATGTTCACTCATTAATACGTACTCTGCATCTTTCGAATAGCTGGCAACTGCTCCAATGGCTGGTACTGTGCATGGACCCATGAGAAATCGTTCTCTGCATCCTGTCAAGGACGAATAAAACATGCCCGCTTTGACCCCAGCACAAAGTGGATTTAGCAGATTAAAATTCATGGCAGAACGCAGACCGTATGAACCTTGCCAACTCTAATGTTAATAATGCTATTTTATTTTCAAGATATACCTGTCGTCTTTCAAGTTGCCTCTTTGTTGTCTTCACAAATAATCCAATTAATTTATATATGCAATTATTTGCTTAAATCGCAATTGATAATGGTTATTATTATTGATAATAATTATCAACACGGTTAGATATCTTTAGATATTTTGACTCACTTTCGCGATGCAAAGAGCTTCGCCCAAAAAACAGATAAAGGATTACTGTAATGGTTTATATGTCCAAAAACTTCAAAAAATTGCTCAATACTCTGATCGATCGGCAGATCAAGGCGGCGGGTCGCCAGACCGAATGGTTTAACATGAATGCCAACGAACGTGATGACTACATCAGGCAAGTAGGTGAGAAATTGCAAGAAATGCAGCAGAGCACCTTGAGTGTATTGGCTGCACAGTATTTTCAGATGCAGGATAACCCCGTTTCGATCGACGACCAGTTGCAGACGCTGCAACAAAGACGGCAGCAGATGAACAGCAAACCTGACACGCCGGCGATCAATGCCTACAAGCAACAACTAGATCGTGACATCCTGTTATACAGTCGCCAACAGACAGCCATGACGCACTTTGACAGCACTTGGGGCAAGGCTTTAGCCATCCTCAGTCCCGGTGGTGCCAAGACCCTGAATGCAGAGGCCTTGAAGGAGGATGCAGCGGGCAAGCAGGCCAGGTTGAATACCGAGATCAAGCGCCTGGAACAGAAACTGACCACACAGGTGGCCGACTCTACATTCAGCCAAAAATACGTGACGCTATTTTCCGAGCTGCAAGCTTACAAGGACGTCAATTCCCGCTACAACACCTTACTCAAGGCATCTTTTAAGGAAGAGGCTGCGGCCCTCGATGCGCTGACCAAGGTGCCCCAAGCTTCCGATGATCTGCCGGTAAATATTTCACTACTGATGATGGAGGAACGTCCTGGCTACATCCGCATGAACGTCGCTTTGGTCAATGCCAGTACTGATGGCCGCTTCAAGGACTTCTTTCTGGAGAACGGTAGGTTGGTCATTCCGACGAATGGGGTACTCAATTTCTCCTTCGGTACGGCCGCCCGCTCCCTGGCCTGGCAACAACAATACCGGCTTAAGAGTGAACCGCCATCTTTTCGCTCGCCGACCTATGCACCAATTCGTTCGGTGCTGGTCAAAACTGCATTCGTCGAGAAGTACTTCTCCAACTACCTGGTTTCGGAAAGTACCTTGCGCGAAGGTTTCAAGGCGCAGTTGCTGGATAATGGCCGCAAGATATTGCTGACCAACGTTGACCGTAAGGTGCCGAACCAGATTGGAATTCAGGTGTCTGGCCAGGCTTTGAATACCACGATCACCCGTGAGGTGCCATTGCCAGGCGCCTTGAGTGACCTGATTAACCAGAATGCTGATATCTCCAGCTTCCAGACTATCGGCCTGGAGGGGTTTCGCCAAAACAGTTACCATCCGGATCGTGACGGGCTTTTAGTCAATATCCATGAGCTGGAACGCTCGGTCGGTTTTGGCAATCGCCAGTACTTGCTGGAAATGCCACAGGGCAAAACCCCAAGCGAAACCTACCTGTCCGCAACGCCCTTTGTAGTGATGAGCGTTGACGGCGACAAGATCAGCAGTAGCCACTTGAGTAAGGCTCAGACCGCCGAATTGTATCAATACAACGCCGAATTTTTCAAAAAGCTGGATCAATTGCAAGACGATAGTGTGAAGGCCAGTCGTTTGTTTAAAGGCAGCAGCGAACGCACAGCGTTCGAGCAGCAACTGGTGCGTTTGCTCGAACGCAACCACATCACCCCAGCAGGGGTGTTGGAGTCGGAGTACACCTATGACAGAATGCGTGATATCAAGGGCAATAACTTGAACAAGGTGCTGTGGGAACAGGCGTTCGCTGCTTCGGTCTGGCAGAACGTCAATAACGACCCTCTGTTGTTCAGGTTGGCGGCGAGTTTGGTGAAGAACCCGGCTGTGATCAAGGTCCTGCAAAGTGGCTATGTGCAAAGTGACATTGCCCAGGCCAAGAAGCTGTTGGCGCCATTGTACGAACAGTGGCGCATTCAGGCTATCGAAGAGGAAACTCAGAGGGTCGCCAGCGCCAATGCAGCACAGCATCCAAGCAACCCGAAAATACAGGTTTTCGATCAGGTTGCGGTTGAGCGCCTGCTAGATGGCAAATTGCTCACCCTGTTATTGTCTGGTCCCAAAGGCCTTGAGAGCAGTGATATGCAACTGCGTCTGACGGTTAAAGAGGCACTGTTGAGTAATGAAGGTAGGAGCCTGCGCAAACAGGTCTTATTCCATGTTTTGCGTCCGGTAGCTGATGGCCTTTCCAAAGCCGCAGTCCCGTTCAATCGCCACGCCGAACTAGGTGCTGACAAGGTTATGATCAATAACCGATTGAATCAGCCTGACCCGTATCTGATCCTCAATACCAACCTTGAAGAGCTGGCGTATCACGATGGTTCGTACCTGATCAAGGACGATAAGTACCGCAGCTACAACCAGTTCCGTCCTGATCCTAATAATGACGCCACCCGTTACATGAATGATCTGGACACCCCGTTTGTAGGCGGGATTTCCGGGACCACCCAGACCGTCAGCAATGCCTTGCCGGAATTGTTCGGTGGCGCATTGAGTACCAAGGAATATTGGCAGTTCCAGATGGTCAACGCGGCCTTCATGATCCGTAATGGCTATCATTCGTTCTTTGAAACCTTTTATGTCGCTGCGCGTTACGAGCCGAAGAGTGCGGACAGTATCGGCAACGACATGTTACAGATGTTCGACAAGTACCGCGCTGAAGGTAAAAAAAAGGCGTTGCAGGGTGAACTGTATGACGGAGTGATGGCACGAGTCTTGCCGATCATCAATCAGGGTTTGCCAGAGGCTAATCAGTTCCATTCCCCGCGTTTTACCCGCTTTGGTCCAATGCTGGTGCCACTGGAACAAGAGGAAGGTCGCTACCATCATAAATCAGAGGGCATTGCTCCGTTCGATGAAAAACCTGTCAGTAATTGGGAAAAGCCTGTAGTTGAGCCTCTCCATGAGGGGGGAATGTCCCGCTTTGATGGTCAGCTAATTATTCAACTTGAAAACGATCCTGTAGTCAGAGAAGCGGCAGCAAAATTGGTGGGAAAACACCCTGATTCAGTACTGGTGCAGTTGGATGCTCAGGGCCAATACCAAGTGGTTCATGGTGATCTGGCTATCCTGAAGGATAAAGAAAAAATCCGCTGGCAACTGGTTGGTCATAGCCGCGATGGTGGGGATAAACTTAATCACCAGACGTTGGCCAAACGCACTCCGGCAGCGCTGGCGTCACAACTTAGCCAGTTCTGTACAGACTCCGGCGTTAAAATGCCCCCTGAACATATCAGTATGGTGAGTTGTTCACTGGCTGGTGAAGACCAGCAGAAAAGTTATGCGCTAAAGTTTGCTCAGTCACTTGATCAGCGTATTCGTCCACTTTCTGTTAAGGCTTATACCACTCAAATTACTGTTAGTCCTAAAGGCCGGAAACAACTCGTGGAAAACGGTAATAAAGTCACGCTTGTTTTTAATCAGGAGAATGGTGTATGGACGAAAACAGTAACGCCAGGTAAATCAGTCCTTACAGAGAATATGGTTAATCCGCCACTGGGAAACAAAACGGCTCCGCTTCCAGACAATGTGCAGATTGACATCCGGCTGCTGGAAATGCTTAACCGTGCAGAGGATTTTCAGCAGGCCACGCAGCATCTATATAGCAAAAATGCACTGTCCGCAGAAGAGTGGTTGCCAATACTGGGCAGTCTCAGGGAGAGTGAATCCCTGTCGGGAAGTTATTCTTTACAGTTTATTAATAGAGCACGGCCTGGGCTTCCTCCCCAGACATTCACGACGGATGACCGACGTATTATTGATTTTATTCATTCTTATGATAAAGATCTCGATACAGTCAGCAAAACTCACGAGTATACCAAAGGGAAACTAACCCTGCGCCCAGGTATCCCGGAAGCAGACGCTGTTCACGGACTGAATGCCGCTTTTATGATTAAGACTCTGATCCCTTGGTTTGCCGATAGAAACCGCACCACCGTAGCCAGTGATAAGGTGCCTAATGCGATGCCCAATACGTTAGAGAGCGCACTGCGGGTGCACACTTACGTTAACCTGACGCAGATGGCTCATGGTCTACTGGAGGACGGTGCTAAACTCGCCAATTTGTACAGGGCAGTGGTCAGTGAAGGCCGGGGAGTGACCAGCAGCCTGTTTTCATCGCTCTCCCATGTCAGCACTGGTGTCGGGGTGGGGTTAAATATCTTCAGTGTGGTACTGGATGGCATAGAACTGGCGCATGCGCAGAATGAATCCCAGAAGGCGGTTTATGGTACACAACTGGCATTTGACAGTGCTGGCCTGGTTACAACCGGCGTAGGTATTGGTGCCGGGATCTTCGGTGCCCCCATTGTTGCTGGTTTTGCCTCCTCGCTGGCAGTACCACTGGCTGGTTTAGGTATTGGTTTTACGGCTCTGGCCGAGGCGTTCGGCAGGGTAGCCAGTGATGCACAGGCGGTAGGCAATTATTTTGCCGATCTGGAAGCAGCTTATCAGCAGGGTGGATACCGACAGGCGGAAAAAGTGGCAAAAGATGGCAGCCGTTATAAGGTAATGGAGCCGATCCCCGGAGCAGTGATCCGTCAGCTCGATTTACGCCACGGTCACCTGACTTTTGACAGTCAATATCTCTATCGCAACGACCCGAAATATTCATGGGGCTCGGGTAGGAGTAATTACTTTTTCTGGTGGCCCGGCAGAGCGGCTGATACTAATAAAAATCATGCAATTAATATCCGCGAAGGCATCGGTCATAAACAGGCGCAGGTCAGCTTCCATCCTGGAAGCAGCGATATCCTGATTCTGCCATTTACCATAAAGTCCTACATTAATTACGAATATATGATCCTGCCCTTCGTCACTGCCCGCAACGATCGGGGATTTGATGTTCTGCGACGACTGGAAGAAGATGGACGATTTGATTTTGATTTTTATGCTTTTCCCGGAGAGCGCGTAGTACGCCGTATAAAGCCAGAATTTGTTGCGACGCCGGTTGACATCATTCTGGATGATGAAGACCGGGATATTGTCATTCAGCAGTTGCCGGAGGATGTTCACGGGTTCTTGTCCTACCGTCTGACCGGCGGGAAAGGCAAATACCGTATCAGCTTGCAGGAGGGGGTTTCTCTGTCCTTACAGGGAAATACTGATACCCACTGGATACTGGATGCCCGTCATATCGGCTCTAATGTTAACCCCCGTCTCAGCAAAGAAGATAACAGACAACGACTGCATATCGGCAATATAAAGATAACCCTGTCTGAAGAATCGGATAATATATCCCTGATAAATAATGCAGGGATATTTTCTGTCGAGCAGAATAAAAAGAATCAGTGGCAGATAACAGAGAGCGTAACGAATGCGGTGCAGTTTAACAGCCTGCAAGCGTTGCATGATCATCTCAGGCAGTTAAGCAATCATGAACATCACAACAGGCCATATTTAGTGGTGGAACACTACCGGCACTCACCGCAAAGCCGTCCTGTTGGCCGCGCATTCTATGAGACCGGTCGTGATCGTATGATTTACACCAACGTCCCTGACGCCGCCGATTTTCTCAGCGATGCCGAGCTGGCGAAAGTTGAGGGTAATAAGGCGTGGTTTTACCGGGATGCCACGCTCTGGCAAGTGGATATTGCCAGTGGCGAAGTTCTGCGACAGTATCTGCCGATAAAATTTCCGGGGAATGATCAGGAGAAAATCAGCAGTCATGTGATGCAGGGCAATGACCAGCTCTGGTTTGTGGTGGAACGGCAGCTAGATGAAGGCCGTATTTCGTATACTTATAAGGTGGCAGAGGAAACGTTGAAACTGGTAGCTGTTGACGGAAATACAGCCATGCTGGCTGGTCTGGATAAAATCAGTGAAAAAAACCTCGTCTCGCTGCCCGTTCTTCTCGATTCCAGTGACGGAGAGTTTAATGGCCTTCTGTCACCATTGGCGGCGAATCAGTGGTTCACCGGCGATCTCTGTGTGCCGGAACGTCAGGTTAAAGGCAGCCCGGCGGAGGTGATCAGCCTTTCTGGGCGAGTAGCTGGTATAGATAAACATTACTGGTTACAGACTGATGGAAAACAGCCGCAAAATGTGGTCAGAATGAATCGGATAAATCCGGATCAGGAGGATGCCAGCATCCTGGCTGAACTAAAAAAGAAAAATTCGGATTTACAGGCCCTGACGGCTGATTTCACCCTCGTTTTCACTACGACTGGTGATAAACCGGGTTATTATTTTTACAGCCATCAGAGACATAGTCTTTATTTTCAGCAGGATAATGGCTTGTCCGGCACTCCGGCCAGCAAGGTGGCTGTTGACGATATCAGATCCGTATCCATAGCGAACAAGCAGTTGGTTGTACTTTCCAGTGAGGGGATGCTGTGGCTGGCAGATGATCAGGGCAGTATCCGTCTGATCGGGGTGACGGCAGACTGGCTACAGTTTCAATCTCACCAGAAGGCTGATAAGGAGAGTCTGACAGCCGCACTGAGTCAGTTGGTGCGGGATAATCCAGATCGGTTAAGTACCCTGCTGCTGTTGGGGTTGCAGGATAGCAACGGAAAACCAATCAGTGCCTGGTATGACAGTACGGCAGGTCGGGTAGTGCAAGGTGGAGTTGGTCTCATTACAGAACACACTCTGACTTATCTTGGTTTAGCGGAGGATGGCAGTCAGGCATGGATTTTTGACACCGATAACCATCAGTTATATCGTCAACCACTGTCGGCGGAATCTGACCTTAAATTGAGTGAAAAGCGGGTGCTCTCTGAGGAACCTGCCGCAGCGGAACCCTGGCTCCGGGCCAGCCATCAATACCGCAGTGTGGTTCGTCAGGGCAATACACTCCGGCTGGAAACCCCGGACGGCGCGGTCTTACTGTTATCAGCGGATGCCAAGATGACAGACCGGCCAGTGCTGATTGCCTGGCATGTACAGGGTCGCCCGGACAGTCAAATTGCCTCAGCCATTATGGCGCTCAGGAATGAGGTTGAATTACCACAAGCCGTTAGACTATTTTCTGAACGTGGTTATCCTGCGTGGTTCTTACCAGAAGAAGGGAAACTGCTTCGTTCCAGTATACTTAACTCGAATCATATTCTGCATTACTTGGGGCAAGTCGCCGGGCAGGAGGCCAGTTATGTCCATGACCAGACTACCGGAGAATTGTGGCAAGTGAGCCAAGTCAGCGAAGGAAAGTCTACCCTGGTGGGGAATTACCGTTTTGTTAACCGAACACCGGAGAGTCTGGTGTTGCAGGTGGGGCAGGTTCCTTTGGAGGGAAAAATCCGGCTGCCGCAACTGGCAGGCACCGATCGGCTGCCGCAACTGGCAGGCACCGATCGGCTGGCTATCACTGGACGTTCAAAAGAATCGTATTACTGGCTGTCCCCTTCCGAGGCGCTGACTCATTACCGGCATATCACGATAGATGATCGGGGTCAGAGTTCAGCTATCCGGTTTTCTGATACTTGTATAGCCAACCTGTCACTCTGGCGCAGTGACGAAAATCTTGTGCTGCTTCATCAGGCATCAGAAGATACCAGTATATGCATTGTCAGTATTGAACAGGCAGCACAGCGCTACATGAGGCTTGAAAGCACCGGAGCTATGACGCTGAAGAAGATGAAGATAATTAACTTACTGAAAAGAATGTCCAAACTGACGGTATTAAACCCCGATGTTAGCTGTTTCGGATTGGTATCAGAGGAAGGTGAGCTCAGGATAAAACCCGCTGAGTGTACAGAGATGCTAGAGTAGTTTTCACATCTATTCCAGCGCATTCAGTACTTATGCCCCGGATGTCGTGCTCTACCGCAGTTACGATAGAACTGGAGTTGGTGAAAAAGGCTCTGGGGCGCAGTGTTAAGCAACTGGTCGATCTAATCGGCCAGTTGCCTAAATTGTTTTTGGAAGCAATCTATTTGTCAGTGATTGTTTTATTCATCTATCACATGATGCAGGTGGATCTTGGCAAACATCGATGACAGGATTGAACTTTGCAGACACCCTCGCACATTGCTGAATATCTTTTTACCCATTATGACCTTTGTCTCAGGCTGTAAGATATTTCTGAGCGTTTGAAATATTGCATCAAAGAATAAACTAACTGTAATACATCTTATTGTATTGATTGTTACTTTTTTCATGTTTTTATAATTAAATAACAAGAGGTGAAATTAATTTTTATTGATGATTTTTAATCATCACTATAAATGCAATTGTATTTATAAAATAATTTCAAATGGAATTATTCTTAAGATAAGATATTTTTTATTTATTAGGTTGTTAATTGTAGTCAATAAAAAATGAATAAGTTCATCTAAAAAAATAAAAGTGAAGACAGAATATTTCATTCTGATTTACCAAGTTAATTATTTATTCCATTGTTAGATAAATTGTTATGGCATTAATGTTTATTAATCAGAAATTAAACTATGGAATTTAAAAACCTGATAGAAAATACCAACTAAATATCCTGAACAACGTTTTATGCATGAGTTATATTTCTCTCCAGTCAAATGAATAAAACAAAAAGCAAGAAAAAATATTTTTGATGATCCAACAGATTGATCATTTTCAAACAACTAACAGATTCGTTGAGATGAGGTAATAAATGAAAGATAACATGGCTACAACGGGAAATAGTCTTAATGGTGAAGCACTTTCTGGAATAAATACCCTGCAATTACTCACACCCAGTGAATTATTTTGGTATCAGCGTCTTATCGCTTTACACCCCCTCCAGTTACCTTTCGACATTCCCCATAAGATTGTAGAACCCCGTTGGGCAATCAGCCATTGGCAGTCCCCGTCTCTCCAAAAGGGTCAAGAGGCACCATGGCGAATAGTGTTGCAGGCATTTGTTATCTATCTTGCGCGCCTGTCTCAGCAATCTGCATGCCAAATCGGCTGGAGTGCTGTATTAAATGATAACCGGACAAATCTGGCTTCAGTGGTGCCCATGAACATTGAAGTAGCACGGGATAAGCCATGGCGAAGGATAGCTGACGCGGTTGATGATGAACTTGCCCGACTGGCGCAACATCAGACATTCAGTCGTGACCACCTTTCCCATTTACTTTCACTGCATGCCATTCCTGAATTAAACACTTATTATCCGTGGCCTGTCACTGTTTCGGTAATACAGGATGGCAGACCGTGTGATCAACAGGCGTCGGGGGAATTGCTGACATTTCAGATAAATGAGCAAGGTGGTTTCCGTTGGATTTATGATGAAAATCGCCTGAGCGGGGAAGTGATTGCGCGCATGGATGATCATTTACAAATGTTGCTGTTATCAAAAGGAAGAAGTGATGATATCCCCCTTGGGCAGCTTAATTTGTTGCCGGAGGCGGAACGGACATTGTTATTAGAAACCTGGAACGCCACAGAAACTACCTATCCGGATCAGTCATGTATTCATCAGGTATTTGAGCAACAAGCGGAGAAGACTCCACAGGCAACAGCTCTGATAGTGGGTGATAAACACCTGAGTTATCAAGCGCTGAATACACGAGCGAATCAACTGGCTCACCAGCTTATCAAACAAGGCGTTTGTCCCGGCGATCATGTTGTGCTTCTGTTCGAACGCTCTATCATGCTGGTGGTGGCTCAACTGGCGGTGCTTAAAGCTGGTGCGGTTTACGTTCCCCTTGATCCTACTGTACCGGATAAACGGAAAAATTGGCTGATCAATGACTGTGCCGCCAAATTGTTACTCACTGATACACAGACAGCGATCCCGACTGACTTAGTTGTACCGCTGCTTCGTCTTTCCGATGGGAGCAATACAAGCAGTGAGCAACAGAGCGTTAATCCTGATTTGCCGCGTGCCAGCACCGAATTAGCCTATATCATGTACACCTCCGGCTCGACGGGCACCCCGAAAGGAGTACTGGTGCCACACCGTGCTGTGGTCCGGTTGGTTATCAATAATGGCTATGCGGCCATTGAACCGGATGATCGTGTGGCTTTTACCGCGAACCCGGCTTTTGATGCCAGCACCTTTGAAGTCTGGGCACCGTTGCTTAACGGAGGGGCGTTGGTAGTGATTGATCACACCACCTTATTGACGCCGGTAGAGTTAGTCCGGGTTTTACAGACCCACCATATCACAGTTCTTTGGTTGACCATCGGGCTGTTTAACCGGCTGGCGCTAGAGTTGTCCGTGGTGCTGCCGCAGATAAAAACAGTGATTTTCGGCGGTGATATCCCCGATTTATCGGTAATTGCTCAGGTTCTGAAACATCGTCCGCCGCAACAACTTTTGCAGGCTTATGGCCCGACGGAAGGCACTACCTTTACAACAATATATCCTATTGAGGTGCTGGAAGAAGGTATGATCCGGCTTCCCATTGGCCGGCCCATCGCCAATACACGGATTTACCTGCTGGATAGTGATGGTCAGCCCGTACCGTTGGGGGCGATTGGTGAGATTTATGTGGGGGGGGACGGGGTAGCCTGTGGCTATCTGAACCGACCTGAATTAACAGCGCAACGTTTCCTCATCGACCCGTTCAGTGATAACCCTGATGCGCGTTTGTACCGCACCGGGGATTTAGCGCGTTACCGCCCAGACGGTAATCTGGAGTTTCTGGGCCGTAACGACCAGCAGGTGAAAATTCGTGGTTTCCGTATTGAGCCGGGGGAAATTGAGGCCCGGTTGGCTGAGTATCCGGCAGTGCGTGAGGCGGCCGTACAGGCGCTGGGTGATGGAATGGACAAACGGCTGGTGGCCTATGTCGTGGCAGATATGGATGAAGAATTGGTTAACAGCCTGCGTACCCATCTGAGTGCGGTTTTACCGGATTATATGGTGCCGGTGGCCTTCGTGCGTCTGGACGCGTTTCCGTTGACGCCGAACGGTAAACTGGATCGTCGGGCACTGCCAGTACCGGACAGTGAGGCATTTGCCCGGCAGATCTATGAAACCCCGCAGGGGGAAACTGAAATAGCACTGGCAGCGATTTGGGGTGAATTACTGGGCATGGAACAGATCAGCCGCCATGACAACTTCTTCGCGTTGGGGGGGGATTCATTACTCGCTGTACATATGATTGGTCATCTGCATCAGCAGGGATTGGCACTGACAGCGAGTGATTTATTCCAGTCGCCGGTGTTATCCGAACTGGCGAAAAGGTTGGGGCAGCATCAGACCATCGAAATCCCGCCCAATGTGATTACTCCCGCAACACAGCAACTGACACCAGCCATGTTGCCGTTAGTGGATTTAACCCAGGCAGATATTGACCATATTGTTGAACAAGTACCGGGCGGCGTGGCGAATATTCAGGATATCTACGCCTTATCACCTTTGCAGGATGGTATTTTGTTCCACCATTTATTGGCACGGAAAGGCGATCCGTATCTGTTGACCGTCCAGATGATTTTTGCTGATCGGTCTTTATTGGATCGTTATCTGACAGCGATGCAACGGATCATTGAGCGACACGATATCTTACGTACCGCCTTTATCTGGCAAAACATATCCGTGCCAGTACAGGTCGTCTGGCGTCATGCTGCCTTATCAGTGACCGAGTTGACGCTGGATCCGGCTGATGGCCCAGTCATTGATCAGTTAAACCGGCATTTTGATCTGCGCCACTATCGTCTCGACTTGGGGCAAGCTCCGCTCCTGCATTTTGTCGTAGCGCAGGAAACGGATGGTCGCTGGTTCTTACTGGAATTGCACCATCACCTGATTGGTGACCATGAAGCACTGGAAATGATGCACCGTGAAGTACAGTTATACCTGACAGGGCAAGAGGAAAATCTGCCTGTACCGATGCCGTTTCGCAATCTGGTGGCCCAGTCATGGTTGAGAGAAAACCAGGCAGTCCATACCCGTTTCTTTTCTGAGATGTTAGCCGAGGTGAAAGAGCCGACACTGCCGTTTGGTTTGACAGAGGTACATCGCGATGGTTCACAGGTAACGGAATCTCACCAAATGTTAACGCCTGAACTGAATGACCGCCTGCGTAGTCAGGCCCGGCAATTAGGCGTCAGTCTGGCGGCCTTGTGTCATCTGGCGTGGGCTCAGGTGTTATCACGCACCAGCGGACAAGAAAAAGTGGTATTCGGCACGGTACTGTTTGGGCGCATGGCTGCGGGAGAAGGGGCAGACAGTGGGATGGGACTGTTTATCAATACCCTGCCGTTGCGGCTGGATATGGATAACACCCCGGTACGGGACAGTGTGCAAACCACCCATCACCGGCTGGCGGGATTATTAGCCCATGAGCATGCGTCACTGGTGCTGGCTCAACAGTGCAGCGGTGTTGACCGTGGTACGCCCCTCTTTAGTGCTTTGCTGAATTACCGCCATAATGTTTTATTGGGTATGTCTGGTGAACTGGTCAGCGGGATTGAGTTTGTTGGTGAACAGGAACGGACCAACTACCCTTTTGCACTGTCAGTGGAAGATTTTGGTGACGCTCTGGGCTTGACGGCGCAGGTCGTGCAACCGTTTGAGCCGGCGCGGATATGCGGCTATATGCAGCAGGCACTGGAAAGTCTGGTGGACGCGTTGGAACAGGCGCCGGAAACCCAGGTACGGCAGTTGGACATCTTACCGAAAACAGAACGCACGCTGTTATTAAAAACCTGGAACAGGACGGAAACCGCTTATCCTGCGGCGTTGTGTATCCACCAGTTGTTTGAACAGCAGGCGGCGAAAACGCCACAGGCCACCGCGCTGCTCTATGAAAACCAGACACTTAGTTATGCGGAATTAAATGCCCGGGCTAATCGGCTGGCGCATCAGTTAATGACATTAGGCGTAGCGCCTGAGCAACGGGTTGCCATTTGCGTGTCACGCTCATCAGCCATGGTGGTCGCATTGTTGGCTGTCTTAAAAGCCGGTGGAGCTTATGTACCGTTGGACCCGGCTTATCCGGGAGAGCGTCTGGCCCATATTCTGAAGGATGCGTCGCCGGTTCTTGTGCTGGCGGATAATACTGGCCGGACAGCATTGGGTGAGCCCGCACTGGCAGAACGGACAGTACTTGACCCGAATACTAGGTTTGACCAGCCGGATAGTAATCCGCAAATACCGGCATTGACTTCACATCATCTGGCCTATGTGATTTATACTTCCGGTTCGACCGGCACCCCAAAAGGGGTCA
The DNA here is from genome assembly GCF_040838225.1 of Xenorhabdus sp. SGI246. Classification (NCBI taxonomy): domain Bacteria; kingdom Pseudomonadati; phylum Pseudomonadota; class Gammaproteobacteria; order Enterobacterales; family Morganellaceae; genus Xenorhabdus; species Xenorhabdus sp. SGI246. Next base: position 29,221 of record NZ_JBFPEZ010000047.1, on the reverse strand, counting down.
TGGTAGAGCATAGGGGAGTAGTCAATCTGGCTTTGGCTCAAATCGCCCGATTTAAAGTTAATGGATCTAGCCGGATATTGCAGTTTGCTTCATTGGGTTTTGATGCCAGTGTTTGGGAAATAATGATAGCGCTGAGTAGTGGCGCCAGTCTGGCTCTTCCTGCCGACACGATTCGTCAGGATCTGCGTCGTCTCTGGTATTATCTGGAAGAGCAGGCGGTGACGCACGCCTGCCTCCCACCCGCCCTGCTAAGAGAAGGAACCGACTTACCGGAGATAGCAATAAGGCCAACATTGGTACTGGCTGGTGAAGCGCCTAATGCGGCTTTGCTCCAGGCACTCAGCAGCCGGACAATACTGTTCAATGCTTATGGCCCAACAGAAATCACAATATGTGCCACAGTCTGGCGTTGTCCGTCAGATTATACAGAGACAGTGGTTTCTATTGGGCGCCCTATTGCTAATACTTGCCTTTATCTCCTGGATATTCATGGTCAACCGGTCCCATTGGGAGCAGTGGGGGAGTTATACATCGGTGGTGCGGGTGTCGCGCGGGGTTACCTTAATCGCCCGGAACTGTCGGTTGAACGCTTCTTAGCTGATCCGTTCAGTGATAGCCCGGATGCACGCATGTACCGCACCGGGGATTTGGCGCGTTACCGACCGGACGGTCATCTGGAATTCCTCGGCCGTAATGACCAGCAGGTGAAAATTCGCGGCTTCCGCATTGAACCGGGGGAAATAGAAGCCCGGCTGGCTGGTCACCCCATGGTGCGTGAATCGGTGGTGTTGGTGCAGGGAGAAGGGCAGGATAAGCGCCTGGTGGCCTATGTTGTCACAGAAACGGGGGGCACAGAAACGAAGGCAGCGGGAACGGATGAGGGGCTGGCAAACAGCCTGAGAACGCATCTGAGCGCAGCTTTACCGGATTATATGGTGCCGGCGGCTTTTGTGCGTCTGGAGGCGTTTCCTTTGACACCCAACGGTAAGCTGGATCGCCGGGCGCTGCCGGCCCCGGACAGAGAGGCCTTTGCCCGGCAAATCTATGAAGCTCCGCAGGGAGAAACAGAAAACACGCTGGCAGCGATTTGGCGGGAAATCTTAGGCATTGAATCGATCAGCCGGCATGATAATTTCTTTGCCCTGGGCGGTCATTCACTGCTGGTGGTGCGGATGATGAACCGAATAGCGGTGCTAGGGGTCGAATTGCCGTTGCCTGTGCTGTTTAGCACGCCTTCTTTGGCGGCCCTGGCTGAGACGGTGCAGGCGCGAATTGATAAACAAGATCATGTCGTGCCGGCCATTATGCCCGTCTCCCGTGAGGGGATATTGCCATTGCCATTGTCATTTGCACAACAGCGTTTGTGGTTCCTGACTCAGTTTGAAGGCGTCAGTGAAACGTATCATATCCCCATGGCGTTACGTTTACGGGGTGAACTGAATATCGCAGTTTGGCAGCAGGCCCTGAATGCATTATTTGCCCGCCATGAAGCGCTGCGCTCGGTCTTTGTTTCCGTTGATGGTCAGCCTCAAATCCGCCTGCTGGCAGCGGATCACGGGTTACCCTGGGTTCAGCATGATCTGCGTGGACACCCGGATGCCGAAGCCGCACTGGAACGGCTGTGCGCGGAAGCAATGTCAGCACCCTTTGAGCTCAATCGGGGGCCGCTTATCCGGGCGATGCTTATCCAGCTTACCGATAGCGACTATCAGTTTTTGCTGACTCAACATCATATTGTATCCGATGGCTGGTCGGTCAATGTGTTGGTACATGAATTGAACACACTCTATACGGCTTTTCTGGCCGGGCAGCCGGATCCTTTGCCGCCACTGGCAATCCAGTATCCTGATTATGCGGTCTGGCAAGGGCAGTGGCTCTCCGCTGAGCGTATTCAGACGCAGTCTGACTATTGGCGTACAGTATTGGCTGACGCCCCGGTGCTGCTGGAGTTACCCACAGATCGTCCCCGTCCGCCTGAGCAGTCGTTTGCCGGGCAGGCTTTGCCCATCAATTTAGATGCGGAATTAACGGTGGCCCTGAAACGCCTGAGTGCGCAGCACGGTGTCACCTTATTTATGACGCTATTGTCCGCCTGGACGGTAGTCTTATCACGGTTATCCGGCCAAACGGATATTGTGATTGGGATCCCCAGTGCCGGCCGTAATCGTCAGGAAGTGGAACCCTTGATTGGCTTTTTTGTCAATACGCTGGCGTTGCGCATGGGCGTTTCGGGTGAGTTGACGGTAGCGGAATTACTGGCACAAGTCCGGCAAACTGCGTTAGCGGCACAGGCGCATCAGGATTTGCCGTTTGAGCAGGTGGTGGAAATTGTGCAACCGCCGCGTCAGTTGGCCCATACGCCGCTGTTTCAGGTCATGTTTGCCTGGCAGAACAATGAGTACACAGACTGGACATTGCCGGGGCTGGTCGTGTCACCGGCTGAGCAAGCATTCGATATTGTCAAATTTGATCTCGAACTGAACTTGTCAGAGGAAGCCGGCAGGATTGTGGGTTATCTCGGTTATTCAACCGTACTGTTTAATCAGCCGACTGTTGAACGACACATTGGTTACCTGCACGCGGTGCTGCAAGCGATGGTGACTGATTATCAACAACAGATCGGGAAAATTGAAATGCTGTCGCCGGCAGAGCGCCGATTATTGCTGGAAACCTGGAACGCGACGGAAATGCCATATCCTGACACCTTGTGTATTCATCAATGCTTTGAACAGCAGGTAGAGAAAACGCCACAGGCGACAGCCCTGATAGCGGGCGATAAGACCCTGAACTACAGTGAACTGAATACATGGGCAAATCAATTGGCTCATCAGCTAATCGAACGGGGTGTTTGCCCCGGCGATCCGATTGGGCTGATGTTCGAGCGTTCCATCATGCTGGTGGTGGCGCAACTGGCCGTGCTTAAAGCGGGGGCCGTTTACGTCCCTCTGGATCCCAGTGTGCCGGATGAGCGGAAAAACGGGTTGATCAATGACTGTGCCGCCAAATTGTTACTCACCGATACACAGGCAGATATTCCGGCTGATCTGGCGGTGCCGCTGCTGCGTCTTGCTGATGAGAGCAATACAAACAGTGAGCAACAGCGCGTTAACCCTGATTTGCCGCGTATCAGTACGGATTTAGCCTATATCATGTACACCTCTGGTTCGACCGGGATACCAAAAGGCGTGCTGGTGTCACACCGTGCCGTGGTTCGGCTGGTCATCAATAATGGTTATGCGGCCATCGAACCGGCTGACCGGGTGGCCTTTACCGCGAACCCGGCGTTTGATGCCAGCACCTTTGAAGTCTGGGCGCCGTTACTTAACGGCGGCGCGCTGGTGGTGATTGATCACACCACTTTATTGACGCCGGCAGAGTTAGTCCGGGTTTTACAGACCCACCGTATTACGATCTTGTGGCTGACCATCGGGCTGTTTAACCGGCTGGCGGCAGAGCTATCCCCGGCGCTGCCGCAGATAAAAACATTGATTTTTGGCGGCGATATCCCCGATTTATCAGTGATTGCCCAAATGCTGAAACATCGTCCACCGCAACAACTGTTGCAGGCCTATGGTCCGACGGAAGGCACCACCTTTACCACGATATATCCTATTGAGGTGCTGGAAGAAGGTATGATCCGGCTCCCCATTGGCCGGCCCATCGCCAATACGCGGGTTTATTTGCTGGATAGTCATGGTCAGCCCGTACCGTTGGGGGCGGTCGGTGAGATTTATGTGGGGGGAGACGGGGTAGCCTGTGGCTATCTGAACCGGCCTGAATTAACGGCAGAACGGTTCCTTATCGATCCGTTTAATGATACCCCGGATGCGCGCCTGTACCGGACCGGGGATTTGGCGCGTTACCGCCCGGACGGCAATCTGGAATTCCTCGGCCGTAACGACCAGCAGGTGAAAATTCGCGGTTTCCGTATTGAACCGGGGGAAATTGAAACCCGGCTGGCCGAGTATCCGGCAGTGCGTGAGGCGGCCGTACTGACACTGGGTGATGGCGCCGAAAAATGGCTGGTGGCTTATGTGATTGCGCAAGAGGAGAAGGAACTGGCAAACAGCCTGAGAACGCATTTGAGCGCGGTATTACCGGATTATATGGTGCCGGCCGCTTTTGTGCGTCTGGAGGCGTTTCCTTTGACACCCAACGGTAAGCTGGATCGCCGGGCATTGCCGGCCCCGGATGGAGAGGCCTTTGTCCGGCAGGCGTATGCAGCCCCGCAGGGAGAAACCGAAATGATACTGGCGGCGATTTGGGGTGAATTACTGGATATGCAGCGGGTCAGCCGCCATGACAGCTTCTTTGCGTTGGGGGGGCACTCTCTGCTGGCGGTGCGCATGATTGAGCGCCTGCGTCAGCAGGGATTGGCCCTGACTGCGCGAGAGTTGTTCCGGTCGCCGGTATTGTCCGATCTGGCACAAACAGTGGGGCAGCATCAGGCCATCGACATTCCGCCGAATGTCATTACCCCCGATACGCAACAACTGACCCCGGACATGTTGCCGCTGGCAGAGTTAACCCAGGCGGATATTGACCACATTGTCGGACAAGTGCCGGGCGGCGTGGCGAATATTCAGGATATTTATGCCTTATCGCCGTTACAGGATGGAATTTTGTTCCATCATTTACTGGCACACGAAGGGGATACGTACCTGTTGAATAGCCAGATGGCATTTGCTGACCGGACCTTGCTGGATTGTTATCTGGCGGCAATGCAACGAGTGGTTGACCGCCACGATATTTTACGTACCGCCTTTATCTGGCAAAACATATCCGCGCCCGTGCAGGTCGTCTGGCGTCATGCTGCCTTATCAGTCACTGAACTCACACTGGACCCGGCAGAGGGACCAGTGAGCCGCCAATTGGCGGCCCGTTTTAACATCAGTCATTATCGTCTTGACCTGAGCGGCGCGCCGTTATTGCGCTTTGTGGTGGCGCAGGAAGCGGATGGCCGTTGGATTGCCCTGCAACTACTGCATCACCTGATTGGCGACCATGAAACACTGGAAGTGATGCACCGTGAAGTGCAGGCTTACCTGACGGGGCAGGAAGAAAACCTGGCTGCCCCAGTGCCGTTCCGCAATCTGGTGGCGCAGGTTCGGTTGGGCGTCAGTCAGGCAGCCCATACGCGTTTTTTTACCGAGATGTTAGCCGAGGTAGAAGAGCCGACGCTGCCGTTTGGGCTGGCGGAGGTCCATCGTGATGGCACACAGGTGACGCAGTCCCACCGGCTGCTGACGCCGGAACTGAATGACCGCTTGCGTCATCAGGCCCGGCAGCAAGGGGTGAGTCTGGCGGCGTTGTGTCATCTGGCCTGGGCCCAGGTATTGTCGCGCACCAGTGGACAGGAAAAGGTGGTGTTCGGCACCGTGCTGTTTGGGCGCATGGCCGGCAGCGAAGGGACAGAGGGAGGAATGGGTTTGTTTATCAATACCCTGCCGTTACGGCTGGATATGGATGACACACCGGTACAAGACAGTGTACAGGCCACCCATCGCCGGCTGGCGGGATTGTTAATCCATGAACATGCGTCACTGGCGCTGGCGCAGCAGTGTAGCGGTGTTGAACGCGGTACGCCCCTTTTTAGTGCCCTGTTAAATTATCGGCACAATGATCAATCGAACCAGTTGGATAATACGCTGAAGGGGATTGAGTTATTAGATGGACAAGAGCGGACCAACTACCCCGTTGTGCTGTCAGTGGAGGATTTTGGCGAAGCTCTGGGCCTGACAGCACAAATAGTGCAGCCATTTGAGCCAGAACGGATATGCAGTTATATGCAGCAGGCACTGGAAAGTCTGGTGGAGGCGCTGGAACAGGCGCCGGAAACCCCGGTACGGGCATTGGATATCTTGCCACAAGCGGAGCGGACTTTATTATTAACTACCTGGAACACAACGGAAACGCCTTATCCTGCGGCCTTGTGTATTCATCAATTGTTTGAACAGCAGGTGGTAAAAACGCCGCAAGCGACAGCCCTGATAGCGGGCGATAAGGTCCTGAACTACAGTGAGCTGAATACACAGGCGAATCAGTTGGCTCATCAGTTAATCGAACGGGGCGTTTGCTCCGGCGATCATATTGTGCTGCTGTTTGAGCGCTCCATCATGCTGGTCGTGGCGCAACTGGCCGTGCTTAAAGCCGGGGCCGTTTACGTCCCTCTGGATCCCAGGATGCCAGATGAGCGCAAAAACTGGCTGATCAATGACTGTACTGCCAAATTGTTACTTACCGATAAACAGACAGCGATCCCGGCTAACCTGATTGTACCGCTGCTTCGTTTTTCCGATGAAGATAAGACGGTCAGTGAGCAAAATAGTATTAACCCTGATTTACCGTGTGCCAGCACCGAATTAGCCTATATCATGTACACCTCTGGCTCCACCGGCACACCCAAAGGGGTGCTGGTGCCACACCGTGCTGTGGTTCGGCTGGTCATCAATAATGGTTATGCGGCCATTGAGCAAGATGATCGGGTGGCTTTTACGGCGAACCCGGCGTTTGATGCCAGTACTTTTGAGGTCTGGGCGCCGTTGCTCAACGGAGGGGCATTAGTAGTCATTGATCACACTACTTTATTGACGTCGGCGGAGTTAGTCCGGGCTTTACAGACCCACCGTATTACGATCTTATGGCTGACTATCGGGCTGTTTAACCGGCTGGTAGTAGAGTTGTCTCCAGTGCTGCCGCAGATAAAGACGCTGATTTTTGGCGGTGATATCCCCGACTTACCGCTGATTGCTCAAGTGCTGAAATATCGTCCGCCGCAACAACTTTTGCAGGCTTATGGCCCGACAGAAGGCACCACCTTTACAACAATGTATCCTATTGAGTCTCTGGAAGAGGGTATGATCCGGCTCCCCATTGGCCGGCCCATCGCCAATACCCGTGTTTATCTGCTGGATAGTGAGGGCCGGCCCGTACCGTTAGGGGCGGTCGGTGAGATTTATGTGGGGGGAGACGGGGTAGCCTGTGGCTATCTGAACCGGCCTGAGTTAACGGCGGAACGGTTCCTTATCGATCCGTTTAATGATACCCCGGATGCGCGCCTGTACCGCACCGGGGATTTGGCGCGTTACCGCCCGGACGGCAATCTGGAATTCCTCGGCCGTAACGACCAGCAGATGAAAATTCGCGGTTTCCGCATTGAACCGGGGGAAATAGAAACCCGGCTGACAGAGCATCCGGCGGTGCGTGAGGCGGCCGTACTGGCACTGGGTGATGGCGACGAAAAATGGCTGGTGGCTTATGTGGTCGCGCAAGAGGAGAAGGAACTGGCAAACAGCCTGAGAACGCATCTGAGCGCGGTATTACCGGATTATATGGTGCCGGCGGCTTTTGTGCGTCTGGAGGCGTTTCCTTTAACGCTAAACGGTAAACTGGATCATCGGGCATTACCGATACCGGATGCAGACGCCTTTGCCCGGCAGGCGTATGCAGCCCCGCAGGGAGAAACCGAAATGACGCTGGCAGTGATTTGGCGTGAATTACTGGGCATTGAGCAGGTCAGCCGCCATGACAGCTTCTTTGCGTTGGGGGGGCATTCGTTGCTTGCGGTGCGCATGATTGAGCGCCTGCGTCAGCAGGAGTTGGCACTGACGGTACGGGAGTTGTTCCGGTCGCCGGTATTGTCCGAGCTGGCACAAACAGTGGGGCAGCATCAGGCCATCGAAATTCCGCCGAATGTGATTACCCCCGATACGCAGCAACTGACTCCGGCCATGTTACCACTGGTGGATTTAACCCAGGCGGATATTGACCACATTATCGGACAAGTGCCGGGCGGCGTGGCGAATATTCAGGATATTTATGCCTTATCGCCATTGCAGGACGGTATTTTGTTCCACCATTTACTGGCACATGAAGGGGATCCGTACCTGTTGAGTGGCCAGATGGCGTTTGCTGACCGGACCTTGCTGGATCGTTATCTGGCGGCGATGCAACGGATCGTCGACCGGCACGATATTTTACGCACCGCCTTTATCTGGCAAGGGGTGTCCGTGCCCGTGCAGGTCGTCTGGCGTCATGCTGCTTTATCAGTCACTGAACTCACACTGGACCCGGCAGAGGGGCCTGTCAGCAGTCAACTGGCGGCCCGTTTTAACGCCAGTCATTATCGTTTTGACTTGAGTGACGCGCCGTTATTGCGCTTTGTGGTGGCGCAGGAAATAGATGGCCGTTGGATTGTCCTGCAATTACTGCATCACCTGATTGGCGACCATGAAACGCTGGAAGTGATGTACCGTGAAGTGCAGGCCTGTCTGACGGGGCAAGAGGCGAGTCTGGCTGCGCCCGTGCCATTCCGTAATCTGGTGGCGCAGGTCCGGTTGGGCGTCAGTCAGGCAGCCCATACGCGTTTCTTTACCGAGATGTTAGCCGAGGTGGAAGAGCCGACACTGCCGTTTGGGCTGGCGGAGGTGTATCGTGATGGCACACAGGTGACGCAGTCCCACCGGCTGCTGACGCCGGAACTGAATGACCGCTTGCGTCATCAGGCCCGGCAGCAAGGGGTGAGTCTGGCGGCGTTGTGTCATCTGGCCTGGGCTCAGGTGTTGTCACGCACCAGTGGACAGGAAAAAGTGGTGTTCGGCACCGTGCTGTTTGGGCGCATGACCGGCGGTGAAGGAGCAGACAGTGGGATGGGGTTATTTATCAATACCCTGCCGTTGCGGCTGGATATGGATAACACTTCGGTACAGGACAGTGTACAGGCCACCCATCGCCGGCTGGCGGGATTGTTAACCCATGAGCACGCGTCACTGGCGCTGGCGCAGCAGTGTAGCGGTGTTGAGCGCGGTACGCCCCTTTTTAGTGCTCTGTTAAATTATCGGCACAATGATCAATCGAACCAGTTGGATAATACGCTGGAGGGGATTGAGTTATTAGACGGTCAGGAGCGGACCAACTACCCGTTAACATTATCAGTGGAGGATTTTGGCGAAGCATTGGGCCTGACAGCACAAATAGTGCAGCCATTTGAGCCAGAACGGATATGCAGTTATATGCAGCAGGCGCTGGAAAGTCTGATGGACGCCCTGGAACAAGCCCCGGAAACCCCGGTACGACAGTTGGACATCTTGCCACGAGCGGAACGTACACGGTTATTAAAAACCTGGAACAAGACGGAAACCGCTTATCCTGAGACATTGTGTATCCACCAGTTGTTTGAACAGCAGGCGGCGAAAACGCCACAAGCCATTGCTCTGGTCTATGAAAACCAGACGCTCAGTTATGCGGAATTAAATACCCAGGCTAACCGGCTGGCGCATCAGTTAATGGCTCTGGGTGTGGAGCCGGGGCAACGGGTTGCTATTTGCGTGGCACGTTCACCGGCCATGGTGGTTGGGTTGCTGGCTGTCTTAAAAACAGGAAGCGCTTATGTGCCGCTGGACCCGGCTTATCCGGGAGAACGCCTGGCTGATAATCTGAGGGATGCTGAGCCGGCGATAGTGCTGACCGATAATACTGGCCGGACAGCCTTGGGTGAGCAAGCATTGGCAGGACGAAGGGTACTTGATCCCAATATCTTATTTGAACAGCCAGATAGTAACCCACAGATACCGGTATTGTCTTCACGCTGTCTGGCGTATGTGATGTATACGTCCGGCTCGACGGGTCGGCCAAAAGGGGTGATGGTAGAACATGGTTCTTTGGTGAATTTATATGCAGCACTGACAAAGCGTGTTTTTACCAATTCATCTGCACCTTACCGGGTTAGTCTGAACGCCAGTATTTCATTTGATGCATCACTGCAAAATTTATTAAGTCTCTTGAATGGCTATACACTGGTCATTGTGCCACTAGACGTGCGAGTTGATGGAGCAGCCTTATTACAATTTCTCATTAAGGCTGACCTTGACGTATTGGATTGTACGCCAATGCAATTAGAGATGTTATTGGCTGCGGGCATATGTCAGCATAAAAAAGCTTTAGTACTACTGGTTGGTGGTGAAGCCATATCAACACAAACCTGGCAGACTGTAATCGGTATCCCACAACTGACTGCCTATAATGTCTATGGTCCAACGGAATGCACAGTGGATGCAACACTGGCACATATAGGCCCAGAGCATCCTTACCCAATAATTGGTCGCCCATTAGATAATACCCGGCTTTATTTACTGGATAATTTTGGTCAGCCTGTGCCATTAGGCGTCGTGGGAGAACTGTATATTGGTGGGGCAGGAGTAGCAAAGGGTTATCTGAACCGCCCTGAGTTAACCGCCGAACGTTTTCTGGCTGATCCGTTCAGTGATTCCCCGGATGCGCGGATGTACCGCACCGGCGATTTAGCGCGTTACCGGCTGGACGGCAATCTGGAATTTCTGGGCCGTAATGACCAGCAGGTGAAAATCCGCGGCTTCCGCATTGAACCGGGGGAAATTGAAGCTCGATTGGCAGAGCACCCGGCAGTGCTTGAATCAATCGTGTTGGCGCAGGGAGAAGGGCAGGATAAACGGCTGGTAGCTTATGTAGTTACAGAAACGGAAACGGATGCAGGGCTGGCAAACAGCCTGCGTACCCACCTGAGTGCAGTTTTACCGGATTACATGGTGCCGGCCGCCTTTGTGCGTCTGGACAGCATTCCACAAACCCCGAATGGTAAGTTAGATCGCCGCGCCCTGCCGGCCCCGGAGGAAGATGCTTTTGCCCGGCAAGCGTATGAAGCCCCGCAGGGGCCAATGGAAATCACATTGGCGGTAATTTGGGCAGAATTACTGGGTATTGAGCAAGTCAGCCGGCACGACAGTTTCTTTGCGTTGGGCGGGCATTCGTTGCTTGCGGTGCGTATGATTGAGCGCCTGCGTCAGCAGGGATTAACACTGACAGCAAGGGATTTATTCCGGGCGCCGGTGTTGTCTGATCTGGTGCAAATGTTGGGACGGCATCGGGCCGTCGCAGTCCCGCCGAATGTGATTACCTCCGATACGCAGCAACTGACTCCGGCGATGTTACCGCTGGCAGATTTAACCCAGGCGGATATTGACCACATTGTCGGACAGGTGCCGGGCGGAGTAGCGAATATTCAGGATATCTACGCCTTATCCCCGTTGCAGGATGGGATTTTATTCCACCATTTACTGGCACGGGAAGGGGATACCTACCTGTTGAGTGGCCAGATGGTGTTTGCTGATCGCGCGTTGCTGGATCGTTATCTGGCAGCGATACAACGTGTGGTTGATCGCCACGATATTTTACGCACCGCCTTTATCTGGCAAGGTGTATCCGCACCCGTGCAGGTCGTCTGGCGTCATGCCCCCTTGTCAGTGACGGAGCTTACACTGGACCCGGCCGATGGGCCTGTTGGCAGGCAACTGGATGAACGTTTTAACATTAATCAATATCGCCTTGATCTGAGTCATGCACCGTTATTGCGCTTTGTAGTGGTGCAGGAAGCGGATGACCGTTGGATTGTTCTGCAATTACAGCATCATCTGATTGGTGACCATGAAACACTGGAAGTGATGCACCGTGAAGTGCAGGCTTACCTGATGGGGCAGGAAGAGAGCCTGGCTGCCCCAGTGCCGTTCCGCAATCTGGTGGCGCAGGTCCGGTTGGGCGTGAGTCAGACAGCCCACACCCGTTTCTTTACTGAAATGTTAGCGGAAGTGACAGAACCGACCCTGCCATTTGGGCTGGCGGAGGTCCATCTTGATGGATCGCAGGAAAGGAAGTGTTACCGATTGCTAACGCCGGAACTGAATGACCGCTTGCGCCATCAGGCCCGACAGCATGGAGTGAGTCTGGCCGCCTTATGTCATCTGGCCTGGGCTCAGGTATTGTCGCGCACCAGTGGACAGGAAAAAGTGGTGTTCGGCACCGTGCTGTTTGGGCGTATGAGCGCGGGAGAAGGGGCAGACAATGGGATGGGCTTGTTTATTAATACCTTACCGTTGCGGCTGGATATGGATGATACCCCGGTTCGGAACAGCGTACAGGCCGCCCATCGCCGGCTGGCAGGATTATTAGCTCATGAACATGCGTCACTGGTGTTGGCACAACAGTGCAGTGGCATTGAACGCGGTACGCCCCTCTTTAGTGCTCTGCTCAATTACCGGCACAATAGTCCCTCAGCACCGTCAGATAATACATTGGCAGGCATTGAATTTTTAGATGGCAAAGAACGCACCAACTATCCCTTTGTATTGTCAGTGGAGGATTTTGGTGATGCACTGGGATTGACGGCGAGTGTGGTGCAACCGTTTGAGCCGGCGCGGGTATGCGGCTATATGCAGCAGGCACTGGAAAGTCTGGCAGACGCGCTGGAGCACACCCCGGATAGGCCAGTACGGACATTGGACATCCTGCCGCAAGCGGAACGTACACAGTTGTTAAGCACCTGGAACGCAACGGAAACGCCATATCCTGACACATTGTGTATTCATCAGTGGTTTGAACAGCAGGTGGCGAAAAACCCGGATGCTACTGCCCTAGTGTGTGAAGCTCAGACCCTCAGTTACGCTGAATTAAACGCCAAAGCCAACCAATTAGCCCATCAGTTAATTGAACTGGGTGTTAAACCGGAACAACGGGTCGCGATTTGTATGTCAAGGTCACCCGCAATGGTGATTGGGTTATTAGCTATACTGAAAGCAGGTGGGGCCTACGTTCCTCTGGATCCCGCTTATCCGACCGATCGGCTGGTGTATATGCTTGAAGATGCCGCCCCCATTGTAGTACTAACCCAAACCGAATGGGTTGACCGGCTAGCCAACATGGTGCCCACGGTGGTACTTGATGCTCAGACAGCATTCTTGATGTCACATTCCACCGATAACCCAGATGCTCAGGCGTTGGGACTGACATCACATCATCTGGCCTATGTGATCTACACCTCCGGCTCTACGGGCCTGCCCAAAGGCGTAATGAACAGTCATCGCGCCTTGTGTAACCGCTTATTATGGTTCGTTCGCGATATCGTAACGGTGCCATTGGTGGGGGCACTGAAAACCAACATCAGCTTTGTTGATTCCGTCACCGAGATGCTGAGCGTATTGTTGTCCGGTGGCAAACTGGTCATTTTCAGTGATCAGGTAGTGAAAGATCTCGATTATTTCTGTGATGGTTTACGCCGTTTTGACGTCAATTATCTGGTGCTGGTGCCCTCGTTACTAAAACACTTAATTCAAGTCCATGGCGATAAGTTAAAATCCATCAGGACGCTGGTTTGCAGCGGAGAACGGCTGGCGCCTGAACTGGCCCGACAAGTTGTGGCAGATTACCCCTGGCTGCGTCTGTTAAATTTTTATGGTTCATCCGAAATTAATGGTGATGCTACCTGGTATGAATACAAGGCTCAGACCGGGATACCGGAAGTATCAGTAATTGGCCGGCCAATCGCCAATACCCGCATCTATCTTCTCGATCCTGCTGGACAGCCTGTCCCTCTTGGCGTAATCGGAGAAATTTATATTGCCGGTGCCGGCGTGGCTCAGGGTTACCTAAATCGCCCTGAATTAACGGCTGAATGTTTCCTTCATGATCCATTTAGTGGTAGCCCGGATGCGAAGATGTACCGCACCGGGGACTTAGCCCGTTACCGGCTGGATGGTAATCTGGAGTTTCTGGGCCGTAATGACCAACAGGTGAAAATCCGCGGCTTTCGGATTGAACCGGGGGAAATTGAAGCCCGGTTGACAGAGTATCCGGCAGTGCGTGAGGCGGCAGTACTGGCGCTGGGAGATGGAACAGAGAAATGGTTAGTGGCTTATGTGGTTGCACAAGAAGAGGAGGGGTTGGCGAACAGCCTGAGAATACATCTGAGCGCGGTTTTACCGGATTATATGGTGCCGGCGGCCTTTGTACGTTTGGATGCGTTTCCACTGACGCCGAACGGTAAGCTGGATCGCCGGGCGCTGCCAGCCCCGGACGGTGACGCCTTTGCCCGGCAAACCTATGCAGCCCCGCAGGGAAAAACCGAAATGACGCTGGCAGCGATTTGGGGTGAATTACTGGGCATTGAGCCAATCAGCCGTCATGACGGCTTCTTTGCACTGGGCGGGCATTCGTTGCTTGCGGTACGTATGATTGAGCGCCTGCGTCAGCAGGGGTTAACATTGACAGCGCGGGAATTGTTCCGGTCGCCGGTGTTGTCCGAACTGGCGCAAACATTGGGGCAGCATCAGACCCTGGAAATCCCACCGAATATGATTACCCTCGAAACGCAGCAACTGACTCCGGCCATGTTGCCGCTGGCAGATTTAACCCAGATGGATATTGACCACATTGTCAGGCAAGTCCCAGGGGGGATAGCAAATATTCAGGATATCTACGCCTTATCGCCGTTGCAGGACGGTATTTTGTTCCATCATTTACTGGCACACGAAGGGGATCCGTACCTGTTAAGTGTCCAGATGGCATTTGCGAACCGCGCGTTGCTGGACCGTTATCTGGCGGCAACGCAACAGATAGTTGAGCGGCATGATATCTTACGCACCGCGTTTATCTGGCAAGGGATATCAGTTCCGGTGCAGGTCGTCTGGCGTCATGCCTCGTTGTCAGTGACAGAGCTGACGCTGGATCCGGCTGATGGCTCGGCGATTGACCAGTTAAGCCGTCGTTTTGATCCCAGCTATTATCGTCTTGATCTAGGCCAAGCCCCGTTATTGCACTTTGTAGTAGCGCAGGAAGCCGATGGTCGTTGGATTGTTCTGCAATTACTGCATCATTTGATTGGTGACCATGAAACGCTGGAGGTGATGCACCGTGAAGTGCAGACCTGCCTGACAGGACAGGAGCAGAGTCTGGCGGCGCCCGTACCGTTCCGCAATCTGGTAGCACAGGCCCGCTTGGGCGTGAGTCAGGCAACCCATACCCGTTTCTTTACCGACATGCTGGCTGACGTGGAAGAACCAACACTGCCGTTCGGGCTGGCGGCGGTCCATCTGGATGGATCGCAGGAAAGGGAATTTTACCGCTTGCTAACGCCGGAATTGAATGACCGTTTGCGTCGTCAGGCCCGGCAGCAGGGAGTGAGTCTGGCGGCGTTGTGTCATCTGGCCTGGGCCCAGGTATTGTCGCGCACCAGTGGACAGGAAAAAGTGGTATTCGGCACCGTATTGTTTGGGCGTATGACCGGAAGCGAAGGGACAGAAGGAGGAATGGGGTTATTTATCAATACATTGCCATTGCGGTTGGATATGGATGATACTCCAGTTCGGGACTGCGTACAGACCGCCCATCGCCGGCTGGCGGGATTATTAGTCCATGAACATGCGTCATTGGCGCTGGCGCAGCAATGTAGCGGGGTTGAACGTGGTACGCCGCTCTTTAGCGCACTGCTCAATTACCGGCACATCAATTATCAGCACATCAATTACCAACATAATAGTCTCTCAGCGCTGTCGGATGACACACTGGCAGGCATTGAATTTTTAGATGGCAAGGAACGCACCAATTACCCCTTTGGGCTGTCGGTGGAGGATTTTGGTGACGCATTGGGATTGACGGCAAGTGTGGTGCTGCCATTTGAGCCGGAGCGGATATGGGGCTATATGCGGCAGGCGCTGGAAAATCTGGCGGATGCGCTGGAGAACTCACCAACTAAGCCAGTGCGCGCATTGGATATTCTGCCGCAAGCCGAGCGGACTTTATTGTTAGGTAACTGGAACGCGGCAGAAACCACTTATCCTGAAATATTGTGTATCCACCAACTGTTTGAACAACAGGTAGCGAAAACCCCGCAGGCCACGGCACTGGAGTATCAGGGACAACGCTTGAGTTACGCTGAATTAAATGCCGGGGCTAACCGGCTGGCGCATCAGTTGATTGAGTTAGGGGTAGAGCCAGAGCAACGGGTCGCCATTTGTGTGTCACGCTCACCGGCCATGGTGGTGTCCCTCTTGGCCGTACTGAAAGCCGGTGGGGCTTATGTGCCACTGGATATCACCTATCCGGCAGAGCGTCTGGTTTATATTCTGAGTGACAGTACACCATCGGTAATATTAGCGGATAAGGCCGGGCAGTCCATATTGGGTGACAAGGTACTGGCTACCATTCTTGACCCGACAGTGCCACCGGATCAACCGGACTGCAACCCACAGGTTCCGGTGTTAACGCCGCAGCATCTGGCTTATGTGATTTATACATCGGGTTCTACCGGCAAGCCGAAAGGGGTGATGGTGGAGCATCAGGCGATTTATCAGCGTACTTTGGCAGTGAATGAATTGTATGGTGTGACGGAACAGGATCGGGTATTGCAGTTTGCGGCATTTGCCTTTGATGTCGCTGTCGAGGAATGTTTCTCGTCACTGTGTCACGGTGCCACGCTGGTGGTCCGCGATGATAGCTGGCTGGCTTCTATGCCGGAATTTATTGCATTAGTCCGGGAAAACCGTATCACGGTGCTGTTCTTGCCCACGTTATTCTGGTCTGAACTGGCGGGCAGGGACAAAGGATTACCACTGCCAGACGTGCTCAGGCTGATGATTATTGGTAGCGAGGCTGTCCAGAAAAAAGCCCTTCAGGATTGGTTTGCCCAGGCGGCTCACCGTCCCCGGTTATTAAATGCTTATGGTCCGACAGAAAATACCGTGACCGCCACCTGTCAAGAAATCTTCTCCCCCGACGATGACCGGGCTATCGGCTGGCCGCTCAGCAATACTCGTATTTACTTGCTGGACAGCCACGGACAACCAGTGCCATTAGGTGGTGTGGGGGAAATCTATATTGGAGGTGAGGGAGTGGCGCGGGGGTATCTGAATCAACCTGCCTTAAGTGAAGCCCGCTTTATTCCCGATCCCTTTAGCCCCGCACCGAAGGCACGGATGTACCGCACCGGTGATATGGCCCGTTACCGGCCAGACGGCAGCCTGGAATTCCTCGGCCGTAATGACCAGCAGGTAAAAATTCGCGGTTTCCGTATTGAACCGGGGGAAATTGAAACCCGCTTGCTGGAACACCCGGCGGTGCAAGAGGCGGTCGTGCTGGCACGGGATGACGGGCAGGGTAAACGGCTGGTAGCTTATATCGTGGCGGAAACGGGGATAGCAGAAGCCGATAAAACGCTGGTTAACAATCTGCGTACCCACCTGAGCACGGTGTTACCGGATTATATGGTGCCGGCGGCCTTTGTCTGTCTGGACAGTTTCCCGCAGACTCCGAATGGCAAACTGGATCGCCGGGCTTTGCCTGCCCCGGATGGCGACGCCTTTGTCCGGCAGATTTATGCAGCCCCACAGGGGGAAATGGAAATTGCGTTGGCAGCGATTTGGCGGGAAGTCTTAGGGATTGAACAGATCAGCCGACATGATAATTTCATTGCGTTGGGCGGCCATTCATTGCTGGTAATGCAGGTAATGAACCGAATAGCAGCTTTAGGGATAGCATTGCCACTGAGTGAACTGTTTAGCTCTCCTTCTTTGGCGGCTCTGGCTGAAAAACTTCATAGCCGGTTTGAACAACAAAACACATTGCCCCCCATTCTGCCTCTCTCCCGTGAAGGGGTGCTGCCACTGTCATTCGTTCAAGAGCGCTTGTGGCTCCTGACTCAATTTAAAGGTGTCAGTGAACGCTACCATATGCCGCTCGTGTGGCATTTGCGTGGGCAACTGGATATCGCAGCCTGGCAACAGGCACTGAATGTGTTATTTGCCCGTCATGAAGCCTTGCGCTCGATCTTTGTTTCTGTTGACGGTCAGCCTCAGGTCCGCCTGCTGGCGGCAGACCGCGGACTGCCGTTGGTTCATCATGACCTGCGTGAGTGCCCGGATGCCGAAACAGCATTGGAACGCTTGCGTATTGAGGAGGTATCTGCGCCATTTGATCTCAGCCGAGGCCCGCTTGTTCGAACGATGCTTATCCGGCTGGCGGATGACGATTATCAGTTTTTGCTGACACAGCACCATATTATTTCCGATGGCTGGTCAGTGAAAGAGGTGCTGATAGCTGAACTGAATACGCTCTATACGGCTTTTCTGTCCGGGCAACCGGATCCTTTACCCGCGCTGGCGATCCAGTACCCTGATTATGCAGCCTGGCAGCGGCAGTGGTTTTCCGCTGAACGTATGCAGGCACAAGCTGACTATTGGCGCACAGCGTTGGCTGATGCACCGGCTCTGCTGAATCTGCCGACAGATCGGCCACGCCCGTCTGAGCAGTCGTTTGTCGGGCAGGTTTTACCCATCAATTTAGATGCGCAATTAATAGCCGCCCTGAAACGCTTGAGTGCGCAGCACAATGTCACGTTATTTATGACATTATTGTCTGCCTGGACAGTGGTCTTATCGCGTTTGTCCGGTCAGGAAGATATTATTGTTGGCACTCCCAGTTCTGGCCGCAGTCGTCAGGAAGTGGAGCCATTAATTGGATTCTTCGTGAATATACTGGCGTTACGCACGAGGGTTTCGGGTGATTTGACGGTAGCGGAGTTGCTGGCACAAGTCCGGCAAACCACGTTAGCGGCACAGGCGCATCAGGATTTGCCGTTTGAGCAGGTGATGGAAAGTGTGCAGCCGCCACGCCGGCCAGACCATACATCGTTGTGCCAGGTGATGTTTGCCTGGCAGGATTATGAAGATCCCCACTGGACACTGCCGGGGCTGACAGTGTCATCGGTTATTCATGATTTAAATATTATTAACTGTGATCTCGAAATAGCGTTTTTTGAGGAGAATGGCGTGGTTGCCGGGGCGATCAATTATGCCACGGCCCTGTTTGATCAATCGACCATAGAACGGCACATTGACTATTTTCTTATTGTGCTGCAAGCCATGGTGAATAACCCTCAACAACAGATTGGAGAAATGGATACTCTGAAAATGACAAAGCAATAGTATTAATTTAACTTGATGATAAAAATCCGGTATCGATGGTTAATACCGGATTTTTTTAGATACCTCTTTAATATGTCATTTTTTATTTCAATGCGTTGTAATTTATTTTTAAGTACACGTATTTTAATTTGTTCAGGCATCATGGGTGCCATTCTAAGTCATTTTGTAACTTTATTTTGTTGAATTGAATTTTGTTGAATTGAAAAAAGCCAGCATGTTATTCCAGCCACTAAAGAAACAATGATGATTAAACTCCAGGTACTCACATATCCTTCTGATTGAATATAAGCACCGATTAAAATATAGGTAGGCATAAGAAGAACGTGTCTGATTGTTGTCAATATCCCGCTTATACGCCCACGATGGCTGCTTGGAGAGTGATTAGCCAAATATACACTTTCTTTGGTTAAAAGTAGAATTTCTCCAATAGCAAGGAAAAACCACGCGATAAACTGCATACTGACTGAACTATAAAATAGTATCAAACTATACCCTAGTGCAAAAATAAAACCGGAGATGGAAAGACTTTTAATGTCGCATAAATTTGACGTTAATCTGATTATTGCCGGTGTAATAATAACTACTAAGATGCTTACAAATGTCATTAATTGTCCGTATAAGATCGGACCTTGCTTGTCAAATATATGGCTTAAATAGAGGGGAGTGGTTATTGTCATTTGATTTAAGGCAAACCAAAGAAAGGTACACAAGACCCCGAAAATAAGTAATCTGGGTCGCTCCTTAAACACCTTCCATACTGAACCGTCAGTCGCTTTTTCAAGTTCTGAAAGTTCTATTTCACTGGTTTTATGATCGCGAATATGATTGCTTACACCGAATAAAACGATGAGAACAGCGATTAAGCTCGCAATCCCATTTCCCCAAAAAACCCAGGCCGTAAAGTTCCAAAAAAGGTAGCCAGCCAATATAGGTCCAATGCCGGAGCCTAAGCTGTATGCAAGGTAACTTAATGACATGACAGCACTGCGATTATTTGGAGACGATATACCTGCAACAAGTGCATTACTGGCAGGAATAGACACGCCATATAAGGAATAGCTTAGAAAAAGTAAAACAGGAAGCATCACAGGCCAGTCTGAAAAAAAACCGCTAACGATTAGAACCAATGAACCGGCAATTTCTCCATATACCATCACTCTTTTATGCCCGAAAGAATCAGCTATTTTACCGCCAATAAGACTACCTATAAGAAAAAGCGCAGTTATTCCCATAGCTAACCCGCCGGCTATTGTTGTTGAGTACCCCAGTTTTTGTGTTAGCAAAAGAATAATGAATGGTATAATAAAATTTCCAAGACCAAGAACAAATTTTGCTAATGCAATAAAATATATATCTTTAGGTAATCCTCGGTACATCAATAATGGCGTAAAAAGCTTCATGGGTATTTACATTTCCCTATTGTTTGAAAAAATTGTTTTATTGGAAAAGGAAGGGCTCAACGTTAAGAATTTTATGCGAAAAGGTAATGATAACATATATGTTAAATGTATCATGCTAAATATCATATGATTTCAATTCAGGAAAACAAACAAAAATATCAACAAGTATAATGAATTTCATGATGCTGATTGATTATATGACATCTCAATATTTAAAATTAAAAAACATTCACTAACAATAAACTAACCATCTATTATTAAATGTATAATATAATTAATTTGGTGTTTATTAAAATATATCTATTGTGAATTTAAATTTAAGACTTTTAATGATGAAATAGTGATATAAACCTCAAATAAATCAATATCAAACATGTGATAAAGTTAAAGTGGTCGCAAGAAAAAACGAATTAATGATTGCTTCGGTTTTTAAATCTTAGGTATTTTGTGTTCTTTTTGATATTATTAACAGAGGAATTATAAATGAAAAATGACAAGGTGATGACTTCGGAAAACAGACGTGATAATAAATATTTATCGACATCAAAAAAACACATGCGGCCAGATCATCATACTTCTGTAAACAACCATATATCAGTATATTATAATCTAAGCGGTATTTTAAATATTGAGCTATTTCACCAGGCCTTAAATGTTTTATTGATTCGGTATGATGCATTATTATCAACATTAGTTGAAGATGATCATGAATCAGTGATTAATACTCTGAGTAATAATATTGAATGCCTTTTTTTAATTTCTGATATTCGCACCTCTGATGACAAAGAAAATAAGGTTGCTCAGATTATTGATAACACACTTAACACTTCTTTTAATCTTGCTAAGGGACCCTTGTTAAGGGTGTTATTAGTATTATTGAAAGATGATGAATATATCTTTCTGTTAAATATTCATCCTATTATTGTTGATAATTTATCTGTTAAAAACATAATTAATGAATTATGTGTCATTTATAATGACCTGCTGAATCATCGAACGCTTTCTTTACCTCTTATTGCTCAACACGAAGCTAATGAAATTAGCTGGACTGAAGAACGGATATCAATACAACGTGAATATTGGCAGCAACAACTTGCTGATGCCCCTCCTTTACTCACCTTACCGACAATATCTCCCAGACTTAATCAGTTATCCTCAAAAGGAGATACCTGTTCGTTTACTCTCGATAAAGAATTCACAAATCAGCTTAAACAAATTAGCCAAGAACACGGAATAACACTGTTAGAGACAATCATGACGGCTTGGGCGATTGTGCTTCATCGCCTTTCAGGGCAGGGCAGTATCATCATAGGAACCTCCTTTACGGATAGAAATATAACAGGAACAGAAAAAACGGTGAGGCCCTTAGCCAATATTTTACCAATACGGATTGATATTGATGATGATGCCACCGTTGCAGAACTGTTTGCACAGGTAAATCAGACTGTTATTGATGCGCAAAATAATCAGGATATTCCGTTTAAGCACCTTATTGAAATCATCAATCCGGGATCTCATGTCGCTGATTCACCTATTTTTCAGGCTATCATGACCTGGCCAGATTTTTATGATGGGGAGTTTGAACTGGAGGGAATCAAAACGTCACTCATGGGTTACAGATCTAATTGTATAAAATCAGATATTGAGCTGTTTATATTCCACCGAGATGATGAGCTTATCGGGGGAATAACCTATGCTACAACACTGTTTGAAAAACAAGCTATAGAACGCCAGATAAGTTACTGTCTTACTGTGTTACACACTATTACAAACAATGTGACTCAGTGCCTTAAAGATCTCGATATTCTGTCAGCAACTGAGAAAGAACTATTATTAAATCAATGGAATGACACCGCGGGTTATTATCCTTCAGAATATTGTATCCATGAATTATTTGAGCAACAGGTGACAAAAACACCAAATGCACCTGCATTGGTATTTGATGATCGTATTCTGAGTTACGCTGAATTGAATCAACAGGCTAATCGTTTAGCCCATCGGTTGATTGTTGAAGGGGTAGTGCCGGATAGTTGCGTAGCTATCTGCGTTGACCGAACACCCCTGATGGTTATTGGTTTGCTGGCAATACTCAAAGCGGGCGGGGCTTATGTGCCGCTTGATCCCAGTTATCCATCAGTACGTCTGCATTATATTCTTGATGATGCTGCTCCTGTTTTGCTATTACATGATGGTATCGGTGCAGATAAGTTGTATGACATCTCTGCGACAAAAAAACAGTTGGATATTGGTACTGTTCTGTCGGAGGACGTTGAATTTTCGGCAGAGAATCCCTGTGTTATGGGACTCAGTTCACGTAATCTGGCCTATGTTATCTATACCTCAGGCTCAACCGGCAACCCGAAAGGTGTACAGAATGAGCATCGCAGTGTGATAAATCGGTTGTATTGGATACAGCAAACTTATCAACTCACTCCTGATGACGTGGTTTTGCAAAAGACCACGTTTAGCTTTGATGTTTCTGTTTGGGAGCTGTTTTGTAGCTTCATAAGTGGTGGCAAAATGGTATTGGCCACTACAGCACAACAGAAAAACCTCTCTCAGTTAATTGAACTCATCAGTCAGGAGAAGGTAACCACTCTGCATTTTGTGCCTTCGGTGTTGACCGCATTCTTAAAAGAACCGGACGTGGCCCGTTGCTTAACGCTAAAACACCTGTTTTGCAGCGGCGAAGCGTTACATCCGATTACAGTGAAGCAGTGCCAGGCATTGATGCCTTGGGTCAGGATATACAATTTATATGGCCCGACTGAAGCTGCGATCGATGTGACATACTGGCATTGTCCCGATCATTTTGAGGGCCAGGTGGTGCCGATAGGCAAGCCCATTACCAATTCCCGTATTTATTTATTAGATAACCAACATCGGTCGGTCCCTTTGGGGGCGATTGGTGAATTATATATTGGTGGTATCGGTGTTGCCCGCGGTTATCTGAATCGACCAGAGCTAACAGCAGAACGGTTTCTGACAGATCCTTTTCATTCAGAACCGGATGCCCGCATGTACCGTACTGGCGATTTAGCACGTTATGATAATGACGGCAATATTGAATATCTTGGGCGTAATGATCATCAGGTCAAAATTCGTGGTTTTCGTATTGAGTTAGGTGAAATTGAAACTTGCCTTGAAATCCATCCGTCTGTGCAGCAAGCGGTTGTTGTTGCCTATGCAGAGAATGGGGAGGATAAACGGCTGGTGGCTTATATCGTCTTGGTGCAAGGTAATGAATCTGATCAGATTACGGCAGAATTACGTCAATATCTGTTGTCTGTACTACCCGAATATATGGTGCCGGCTGCGTTTATGGTGATGACACATTTCCCACTGACGCCTAATGGTAAACTTAATCGAAAGGCACTACCGGCACCAGATACCACCGCTTATCAGCGTCAGTATTATCAGCCCCCCCAAAGCGAAACAGAAAACCTGTTGGCAGAGATGTGGAGCCAATTACTGAGTATCAATAAAATCAGTCGATTTGATAACTTCTTCGCACTAGGTGGTCATTCGTTGTTAATAGTACAACTAATGGGATTGTTGCGGGAGAAAGGCTATACCACACAACCTGGTGCGCTGTTTTCCAGCCCGGTATTGGCAGAACAGGCCGCTTTGCTGACAAAAATGGATGATACCTTTGCTATTCCGCCAAATCTGATAAGCCATGAGTGTGAACGGATCACGCCGGAAATGTTACCGTTGATTGATATAGAACAGGCAGACATTGATAGGCTGGTCAGTCAGGTGCCAGGGGGAATCGCCAATATTCAAGATATTTATGCCCTGTCACCATTACAGGATGGCATTTTATTCCACCATCTGTTGAGGGAAAAAGGCGACCCGTATCTGCTAACCAATCGAATAATTTTTGATAGTCGATCGTTGCTGGATCGCTATCTGGCCGCAGCTCAAAAAGTGGTTGATCGACATGATATCTTGCGCACCGCTTTTGTTTGGCAAGGGTTATCAATCCCGGCTCAGGTGGTTTGGCGTCAGGCGCTTTTGTCCGTGATTGAGCTGAAATTAGACCCTGCTGATGGGGCCGTCCATGACCAGCTTATTCAACGTTTTGATCCGCTTCATTATCGTCTTGACTTGGGGCAGGCACCGCTGCTGCGTTTTGTGGTAGCCCAGGAAGCTGATGGCCGTTGGGTCGCATTACAATTGCTGCATCATCTGGTTGGCGATCATGTAACGATGGAGGTGATGAACCATGAAGTTCAGGTCTGTTTTGCTGAACAGGAAGATAGCCTGTCTGCTCCAACGCCTTTCCGCAATCTGGTTGCCCAAGCCCGATTGGGGGCCAGCCAGACAGAGCATACCCGTTTCTTTACCGACATGTTGGCGGAGGTGGAGGAACCAACGTTGTCATTTGGGGTAACGGAAGTACACAGTGATGGCTCTCAAATGATGGAATATCACCAGATGCTGGCGGCCGCATTGAATGACCGTTTGCGTACTCAGGCCAGACGGTTGGGAGTGAGTTTGGCTGCCTTGTGCCACCTTGCCTGGGCGCAAGTGTTATCGCGTACCAGCGGGCAGGAAAAAGTGGTATTCGGTACTGTGTTGTTTGGACGTATGCAGACGGGGGAAGGGGCCGGCAGCGGGATGGGATTATTTATCAATACCTTGCCACTGCGTTTAGATATCAATGAGACTCCGGTACGGGATAGTATCCGGGCAGTTCATAACCGTCTGGCCGGATTGCTGGCACACGAACATGCTTCGCTGGCGTTGGCTCAGCGTTGCAGCGGAGTTGCCAGTGGCATGCCATTATTCAATACTTTGTTGAACTATCGGTATAACTTACTGCCAGAGGGTTCGGATAAGACTTTGGTTGGCGTTAAATTTCTGGGTGAACAGGAACGTACTAACTATCCGTTTGCCTTGTCAGTGGACGAGTTTGGTGACGCATTGGGTCTGACTGCTCATGTTGTACAGCCGTTTGACCCGGCAAGAATATGCAGCTATATGCAGCAGGCACTGGAAAGTTTGGTGGAGGCACTTGAACAGGCCCCGGAGACACCAGTACGGACATTAGAAATTCTGCCTGAAACTGAACGGACGTTGTTGTTGAAAACCTGGAATGCGACGGAGACAGCGTATCCCGATTCGTTGTGTATTCATCAATTATTTGAACAGCAAGTGGAGAGAACTCCGAATGCAACAGCGTTGGTATATAAAGAACAGACGCTCAGTTATGCGGAACTGAATGCTTGTGCTAACCGATTAGCCCATCAACTGGTCGCGTTAGGTGTTGTACCAGAGCAACGAGTAGGCCTTTGTGTCACACGGTCACTGGCTATGGTGGTGGGATTGCTGGCGGTGCTGAAAGCGGGTGGGGCATATGTACCACTGGATCCTGCCTATCCAAGTGAACGTTTAGTGCATATCTTAAATGATGCAGCCCCGTTAGTGCTGTTGGCTGATAGGGCAGGACAAACGGTGTTGGGGAAGAAAGTACTTGCCGACTTTATGGTTCTTGACCCCAATATTCTGCCTGACCAGTTGGACGATAATCCATTAGTTGTGACATTAATGCCATATCATCTGGCATATGTGATTTATACTTCCGGCTCTACGGGGATACCTAAAGGGGTGATGGTAGAACATCAGGCGGTTTACCAGCGTATCCTGAGCCTTAGTGAGATCTATACAGTCACGCCCCAAGACCGGATACTGCAATTCTCATCGTTTTCATTTGATGGGTCTGTCGAAGAGTTTTTCTCGTCATTATGTAATGGCGCCACGTTGGTGATTCGTGAGGATAACTGGTTGTCTTCTATGCAAGAATTTATTGCCTTGACCCAACAGTACCGTATTACGGTCATGCCTTTGCCAACCCTGTTTTGGTCTGAATTAGCCACCAGAGATATTACATTGCGGCTGCCGGATTGCCTCAGATTAATAATTATTGGAGGTGAAACGGTAAGAAAGAAAGCTATTCAGGATTGGTTTACACGTGGAACTCATCATCCACTGTTATTGAATACTTATGGCCCGACTGAAAATACCGTAGTTGCAACTTATCAAGAAATATTATCCCCGAAAGATGTTTGTTCAATTGGCCGGCCAGTAAGCCACTCTTGTATTTATTTACTGAACAGAAACGGACAGATCGTGCCATTAGGTTGCATTGGAGAAATGTATATTGGTGGTGCGGGTGTAGCCAGAGGTTATTTGAACCAGCCAGTACTGACGTCTGAACGTTTCTTGTCTGACCCGTTCAGTGATAGCCCCAATGCGCGGATGTATCGAACAGGGGATTTGGCGCGTTACTTACCGGATGGCAATCTGGAATTCCTGGGCCGCAATGACTATCAAATCAAAATCCGGGGCTTTAGGGTAGAACCCGGAGATATTGAGGCACGATTGACTGAGCATCCGGCTGTGAGTGAAGCGGTGGTGCTGGCATTGGGAGAAGGGCAGGAGCAGCGTTTGGTTGCCTATGTTGTGGCTGAGCCTGATGACGGATTGGCTAAGCGTCTGCGTGATTACCTAAGTGCTCTTTTGCCTGATTATATGGTGCCGGCGGCCTTTGTCCGTTTAGAATCACTGCCGTTAACACCAAATGGCAAGCTGGACCGTCGCGCATTACCGGCTCCAGATGATAAGGCTTTTGCCCGTCAGATCTATGAAGCGCCACAAGGAGAAATGGAAATTGCTCTGGCCGCTATCTGGCAAGAATTGTTGAAAGTGGAGCCGGTAGGGCGACATGATAATTTCTTTGCCTTAGGGGGGCATTCGCTGCTGGCAGTACGGATGATGAGCCGGATAGTGGCCTTGGGTGTTGAATTACCGTTGACCACATTATTTAAGTCCCCGACTTTGGCTGCTTTTACTGAGGAGATAAAGGGGCGATTTGGGGATCAGAAAGTCAGACTCCCCTCTATCCTGCCGGTCTCTCGTGGAGATCAATTACCGTTATCATTTGCTCAACAGCGTCTATGGTTTTTAGCCCAGTTTGAGGGGATCAGTGAAATCTATCATATCCCGATAGCTCTGCGTTTGCATGGTCAGCTTGATGTTACTGCCTGGCAGCAGGCACTTGATGCTCTGCTTGCCCGCCATGAGGCTTTGCGTTCGGTCTTTATCACGATTGATGGTCAACCTCAGGTTAAATTATTACCGGCAGAATCGGGCTTGCCGATGAAAAGATATGATCTGCGTAAAGTTGCTGATATGCATGAACAGCTTGAGCATTTATGTGTACAGGAAACAGAAGCATCATTTGATCTTACCGAGGGGCCCTTAATCCGCGCTAATCTGATACAACTGACTGATAACGATTACGTCTTTTTGCTGATTCAACACCATATCGTGTCAGATGGCTGGTCTGTTGGGGTGCAGATGCGTGAGTTAAGCGCCCTCTATGCCGCTTTTCTGACAGGGCAACCCAATCCCTTGTCACCGTTGTCAATTCAATATCCTGATTATGTGGCATGGCAGCGCCAGTGGTTATCGGCAGAACGGATACAAATTCAGTCCGATTATTGGAAGATGAAGCTGGCCGATACGCCCATCTTGCTGGATTTACCGACTGACCGGACCCGCCCATCTGAACAATCGTTTTCCGGGAATGCTGTCTCTATCAATCTGGGTACAGAATTAACGACATCTCTCAAACGTTTGGGGGAGCAACACGGTGTCACACTATTTATGATTCTGTTATCGGCCTGGGCCATGGTTTTGTCACGTTTGTCGGGTCAGGATGATGTTGTGATAGGCACCCCAAGTGCAGGCAGAAATCGTCAGGAAACAGAATCGCTAATCGGGTTTTTTGTTAACACGCTGGCCTTACGTATCGATTTATCGGGGGCGCCAGGTGTAACCGAATTGCTTATGCGTGTCCGGCAAACTGCACTGGCAGCACAAGAACATCAGGACCTGCCGTTTGAACAGGTGGTGGAAATTGTGCAACCACCGCGTAGATTAGCCCATACGCCGCTGTTTCAGGTGATGTTTGCCTGGCAAAATTTTACCGGACAAAGCCTTACCGGGCAAAACAATGAGTCTCAGGATTGGGAATTGCCGGGACTGGCTGTCACCCCCATGAATCAGGTCGTTAATAAAGTTAAATTTGATCTCGAACTGAACTTATTTGAGGAGAATAAGCAGATAGTTGGAGCACTGCATTATGCTACGGCTTTGTTTGATCAGCCAACCATAGAGCGGCATATCGGGTACTTACATACAGTCTTGCAAGCGATGGTGGCTGATCATCAACAACGGATCACGGAAATCAATATCCTGTCGCCAGTGGAGCGCAGGTTATTGCTGGAAACGTGGAATACAACTGAAACCTCATATTCTGACACATTGTATGTTCATCAGTTGTTTGAACAACAGGCAGAGAAAACCCCGGATGCAACAGCGCTCGTGTATGAAGAACAAAAATTCAGTTACGCGGAACTGAATGCCTGGGCTAATCAGCTAGTACATCAATTGATCACGTTAGGTATAACCCCTGATCAGCGGGTAGCGGTTTGTGTAACGCGTTCACCAGCGATGGTGGCAGGATTGTTGGCTGTGTTGAAATCGGGCGGAGCTTATGTACCTCTGGATACTGATTATCCGCGTGAACGCCTGGCGCATATTCTGACGGAGGCAGAGCCTGCTATCCTGTTGGCGGATAAGGCCGGACGTCTCGCTTTGGGTGAGAAAGCCATCGCTGATTTAACGGTACTCGATCCTAATGTGTTGCCAAACCAGCCGGAGAACAATCTACAGGTACTCAATTCACAGATACACCATCCACAGGTATCTAATCCACAGGTACTTGCCCTGACTCCCCAGCATCTGGCGTATGTGATTTATACCTCCGGTTCTACCGGTACGCCAAAAGGCGTGATGGTTGAACATCAGCAACTGGTCCATCAAATTACCGCACTGAGCAGGAAATGGTCGTTTAGTGCGTCTGATCGGATATTGCAGTTCTGCAATCCTTCTTTTGATGTCTGTGCATCAGAAATATTTTGTGCACTAACCCAGGGTGCAGAACTCGTATTGCGGACAAATCAGTGG